>JANOQB010000521.1:0-9341 GCA_031422215.1 Cytophagales bacterium
CGGCCACCGCGGCCGCGGTGACACCGCCCGGTTGCAAGTGGTGTATGTCCAAAAACAATTGCTTGCCGGTGAGCTTGGCCTCCATGCCTTCCGTTACCTGCATGATATAGTCGGGCACCAGGCCATGTGCCTTCTCGTGTGTTTTGAAAAGGTTTGCCTCCGAGGCCGACTCAGCCAAGCAATACACTTTGCCGGCTTGCTCATCCACCCAATACTTGATGAAGTTCACATCAAACTCGCCTTGGGCGGCCAGGTCTTTTTTATGCGCATCGGCCACAGCCGCAAATGTTACTTTGCCCGGCCCTATGTCGTGCACATCAAGGAATAATTTTTTCTGCATGGATACTTCCGTTGAGTTCTTGTTTGGTGTGCAGCCTATAAGCGCACCCACCAATGCGAGCGTTGCAATAAATTTTTTTTTCATGGTAAAATGGTTTTGGTTTTAATTTAGTTTCCATCGCTTTGTTTGCGCATCAAAATTAGAAGCAAGCATTTCGCACCGCTACCACGTTTAAATCTTTTATCGGTAAAATTGGCGCATGGCTTGCCTTTCAATGGTGCCTATTGAAGGGGTGTATTTCAAAATCACCTGTTCGCAAAACAAATAATAATAGAAATTTTGGCACCTGGGCTTTAAGCCCGTGGTTGAAGTCAACAATTGTTCAACAAAGTATAATCAGGCGGTGGCCATAAAATCGGAAGGCGATTTTGCAAACCTTTTGCGAAAGCATTTTGTAAAGTATGATGGGTTGCCAAAACCAATGGCCATCGTTATTTCGGCAATGTTCATGGTGCCATCTTCCATCAAAGAAATTGCTTTCCGCAATCTATATTCCCTGATAAATTCGTTGGGCGCAAAGCCCGTCAGTACTTTTAGCTTTCGGTCGAGCTGCGATTTGCTCATGCCCAACTCGCGCGCAAAGGCCACCATGGTGATACCGGCAGTGTCCCATATTTTTTCTGTGCAGGCCATTACTTGGCGAAGGAATTTTTCTTCGGAAGGTGAAATCATTTTTAATTCTTTGGCAGCGGCCTTGGCATCGCCATCATAGAGTTGCATGGCTTTGGGCGCAATGATTGTCATTCCATGCGAAGCAATAAAAGAAAGTTGGCCAGCGGCCCTGCTCACGTATTCAAAAAAATTTCCCCTTTCTTCCAATGGCGGCCCCATGTCCACGCCCATCCGCACCTCCACCGCTATACCGCTTTCCACAATTTTTTGGCCGATGGATATGCCTGCCTCCACCGCCATCCGGCACGAACCAAAAACAGTGGTCAATCCATAACCCTTGCTATCTACCCGCCATCCGGCATTTTGTTTCAGCACACCGTTGGCAATCTCTTTGGCCAGTTGAAAATTTTTCACCGTCCCAAGAATACCAATGGAGAGTATGGCGCGGTTGCCGGTGTCCAACGTGCCATCGGGGTTGAGCGTGAAATCGGCAATATCTTTTTTCTTGCCCGCGAGCAAGGCAATGAAATCGCTCTGCGTGATTTCCAAAATATTGCAAGCGATACTGCCATGCGCTTCCTGATGCACTTGCGCGCACGATTCTTTGTCGGGGCCCTCCACCAAGCAAAACAGATAACCCTGCGGTTGGTTGAGCAAGATTTGCAGATACCGCACACCAAATTTTTCTTGAACGGCTTTATCGGCTACGTGGCATTGCTTCACCACATCCAGTGTCAAATTTTTATCGATGTGCAAATCAATGTATAAGGGCATAGGGCAGCGGTTAATAACGTTCTTGAAATATAGGTAATGTAATTAATTATTTGAGTTGACAAGCCCCACATACTTTGTCAGGTATTTTCTAATATTGAAGTCTGTCGCCATACTATCGCTGTCTAAAACCAACACAACCATCCATTGAAAAAAATCCTGCCCATCATCGTCCTCTCCCAATTTTTGTGTACCTCCTTGTGGTTTGCAGGAAATTCGATTATTGCCGATATGGCCCAAGACCTTCAGCTTGGCCAGGGCTTTTTGGCCCACCTCACCAGTGCCATACAAGTGGGGTTCATCAGCGGCACCTTGGTGTTTGCGCTCCTCACCGTGTCCGACCGCTTTTCGCCTTCGTTAGTTTTTTTTTGCAGTTCAATCCTGGCAGCGCTTTTCACATTGGCTATGGCCCTCCCAAAAATACATTCGACCGAAATACTTTGGGTTAGATTTTTTACCGGCTTTTTTCTCGCGGGCATTTACCCCGTGGGCATGAAAATAGCCTCCGATTATTCGCAGGCAAAGCTTGGCAAGTGGTTAGGGTTTTTGGTGGGGGCGTTGGTGGTGGGCACCGCCTTTCCCCATCTGTTAAAAAGTATGAGTGCAGGCTTCCCGTGGCGGTATATTGTGTATGCCACTTCGGCACTTTCACTTTTGGGCGGCCTGCTCATTTTTATTTTTGTGCCCGATGGACCACACCGCAAGGCCAGTCAAAAAATAAATTTCAACGCATTCGCAAAAGGTTTTGTGCATCCCGGTTTTCGCTCGGCCGCCTTCGGATATTTTGGGCACATGTGGGAGCTTTATACTTTTTGGGCCTTCGTGCCCGTGATGCTTACTCAGTATGGCGTGCGATATCCACAGTCAAACATTGATATTTCCTTGATGTCGTTTTTGATAATTGCCTCGGGCGGATTGGCGTGCGTTTTTAGCGGAATACTTTCGCAATATTTTGGAGCCCGCAAAATTGCCTTGCTCGCCTTGACATTATCGTGCCTGTGCTGCCTCGCGTCTCCGCTATTTTTATTTTCTCATTCGGTGCCCATCTTAATTTGCTTTTTGTTTTTTTGGGGCCTTGTCGTCATTGCCGACTCGCCCTTGTTCTCCACCTTGGTCGCCCAAAGCGCGCCCGAAGATTCTCGTGGCACAGCCATCACCATGGTCAATTGCATAGGCTTTTCCATTACCATTGTGAGCATACAATTTATCAATGCCCTGTCGGAGCGCATGGACGCACAGTATCTTTTTATGTTGTTGGCCGTTGGGCCTTTGTTGGGGTTAGCCGCCAACAGAAATATTTTGCATCGAAAAAATCTCAATGCTTAGTTGTTAGACATTCTATCAAACTCTCGACCAACACCCGCCACTTTATCCAACCTCAAAAGACCTTCGCCACCTTATCATGATACGTAAGCACGCCAAGCGAAATGCCGAGCGTAATCTCATGGCTCGTAAAACGAAGTGATGAATCTTTGCTGCCCGGCAACTCAAACACATAGCCGAGGTGAAAATTATTATACAGCATCTGCACCAATGCGCCATACGTTTTGAAGTTGCGCGTAAAAATCCCTGCGGAATAAAGTTCGAGGAATGTAAAAGTAGGATTCAGGTCAAGTGAAATCGGTGCACCTGAAGTTCCGCGCATCAGCACCGAAGGACGGAACCAAAGTTTTTCATTCACCATAAAATTGTAAGAGCCGAAAAGATAATAATGTTGCTTGTACAATTCGATGGGCGTGCCGTCCAAGGTGGTGAATTTGGCGGGTATCAAGCGGGGGACAGAAAGCCCAACACGAAACTTATCGTTTTTCAACATGAGCCCGGCACCGAGGTTGAAATTAGTTTCGGAAAAAGAAGTGAATGCCTGGTCGCCCGCATCGCGGATTTCAAGTGCATCGGGATTGTTGTTTTGATTGACGAAGCCCGCCTGCATGCCAAAAGAAAGATACGTGTCGTTGAATTTTATTTTGTATGAAACAGGAATGGCCAGTTCCACATTTCGGATGTCGCCCAATTGGTCGTGCAGCACCACTAACCCAAGGCCCATTTTGTTTTGCATGATGGCCATGTTGCCACTGAAGTTTGCCGTTCGTGGATTGGCCTCGATGCCCGCCCACTGTGTCCGTGCTTGCACCCTCGCACTGAACTGGTTGTTGATGCCAGCATAAGCGGGATTGATGGTTAGCGGGTTGTTGAGATATTGCGCGTAGATGGGGTCTTGTTGCGCAAGTATTTTTTGTGACAGGCAAAACAAGGTTAAAAGGAATGTGATTGATAGTTTCATAGGGTTTTCATTTTATTTATGGAGAAAAATGGCTTTGGATAATTTTCTATCTTTGGAAATAAATTTAAACAGATTCTGATATGCAGCACTTATTAGATTTGTAACACCAAACAGAAAACGTTCCATCAAAATATAATTAACCATTTGGATAAGCCCCGTTTGAACCCATGTCGAGCAACTTGGTGAATTGGGCTGAGCCACTTACCGTTACCAATTGCAGGCAAAGGCTTACCAAAAAAAAGAGCCCACATTTCTTCAAATTCAATAAAAGCGAGACTAAAGCCCTCATGGCTTTAGGTATTGATTTTTCTTCATTCATCACAACTCAATTTCCTTTTCATAAAGATATTGCATTTTGTCCAAAAAAGGATGAGTGTGAGAATTGGGGCAAGTGATCTTACCACTTAAGAGGTCTTGACGACTAACCCTATTTCTTTTTTCAGAAAAAAAATTATTTTTGCACCCAGCAAAATCAATCCTGGCCAATCAACCCGGACGATCAAAAAAAAATTGTAAAGCATAAATTTTTCTTATGGATATTCAAATTGAAAATCTATCGAAGCGGTATGGCCCACAAAAGGCAGTGGACAACGTTTCGTTTCAGGTGAAGACGGGGGAAATACTCGGCTTCCTGGGCCCCAATGGCGCAGGCAAAAGCACTACCATGAAAATGATCACTGGCTACATTGGCATTGGCGATGGTGAGGTGCGCATTGGCGATAAGTCGGTGCGGGAGCATGGCGATGATCTGAAGAAACACATCGGTTACCTGCCCGAAAACAATCCGTTGTATTTGGATATGCCCGTGGTTGATTACTTAGAATTTTGTGCCGACTTGCAAAGTGTGCCCAAAACAAAAACCGATGAGCGTGTGCGCCTGATGGTGTGCATGTGTGGCCTCAATGCAGAGAAGCACAAAAAAATCGGAGAGCTTTCAAAAGGATTTCGCCAGCGTGTGGGCTTGGCCCAGGCCATGATCCACGATCCGGAAATTTTAATATTGGATGAGCCCACAACAGGCCTCGATCCCAATCAAATTGTGGAGATCAGGAAATTGATACGCGAATTGGGCAAAGAAAAAACAGTGATCCTCAGCACACACATCCTGCCCGAAGTGGAGGCCACGTGCGATCGCATCCTCATCATCAACAAAGGAAAGATTGTGGCCAACGGCACGGCCGAAACATTGCGCAAGCAGGCCACCGGGCAGGAAATAATAAAACTCAGGATTGAAGACGGGCCTGCTGATCAAATCCTTCACGAACTAAGAAGGATAAAATCGGTTGACTTGGTGGAGGTGATGGATCGCAACATGAACCGCTTCGAATTGCAAAGCCGCACGGGTGCTTCTTCCAAGCGCGAAGTGTTCAACCTCTGCGTTCAAAAAGGATGGGTGCTCACCGAGTTGGTGCCGATTGAAACGCGGCTCGAAGATATTTTCAGGAACTTAACCACCAATTGATATGCACAGGATTTTAGTGATCACAAAAAGAGAACTGCAATCATTTTTTGATTCGCTCATTGCCTACATCATGCTCATTCTTTTTCTCGGCTTCAGCGGATTTTTTACCTGGCTCTATGGGTCGGATATTTTTTTGGTGGGGCAAGCAAGCTTGGAAGGATTTTTCAACATCGCATTCTGGACGTTGTTCTTTTTTATTCCCGCTCTTACCATGCGCCTGCTGGCCGAAGAAAAGAAAACCGGCACCATTGAAATGCTTTTGACAAAAGCTGTGACCGATAGGGAAGTAGTGATCGGAAAATTTCTTTCCACATTTCTTTTGATTGCCGTGGCATTGATGTTTACGTTGCCCTACCCCATCACCATTGCCAATATTGGCAACTTGGATATTGGGCAGGTAGTGTGTGGCTACCTCGGTTTGCTGTTGATGAGTGGGGCTTACATCAGCATTGGGCTATACGCGAGCAGCATCACCAACAATCAGATCGTGGCTTTTTTATTGGCACTTTTTATCGGATTGTTCTTCCACTTGATCTTTGGCGTGCTGGCCGATAACTTCACCGGGCTGGCCGGCCAGGTGCTGAACACGCTGAGTTTATCCAACCACTTTGAAAGTATTTCGCGTGGCGTGATGGACACCCGCGACTTGATTTATTTCTTGTCCATCATTTTCATCGGGCTGTTTTTGTCCGAGCTTTCCCTGACCAAACGAAATATCTGATATGAAGCAAAAAATTTATATAACCACAGCCTTGCTCATTGGAATCCTTCTGGTGGTGAACTTATTGTCCAATGAGTTTCATTTGAGGCTTGACCTCACTAGCGAAAATCAATTCACGCTCAGCAATGCCACGCAGGATATTCTCAATGACCTGGAAGACCCAATAACGGTGAAGGCATATTTTTCAAAGGATCTTCCTCCCAACATTGTAAAGACGCGGCAGGACTTTCAGGAGATGCTGATCGAATATTCCAATCGTGCCGATGGATTGATCCAATACGAATTTATAAATCCCAACGAAAAGGAATCCACCGAGAACGAAGCGGTTCAAAGTGGAATTCAACCGGTGATGATCAACATCCGAGAAAAAGATCAGATGAAACAGCAGAAGGCTTTTTTGGGTGCCACGCTTGCCTTGGGTGACCGCAAGGAAATCATTCCGTTCTTACAACCCGGTGCAGCCATGGAATACGCGCTCACCACGGCCATCAAAAAAATTTCGCTTACCGATAAACCATCGGTTGGGTTTATACAAGGGCATGGCGAGCCACCTATTTCTGAACTTTCGCAAGTGGCAACGCAATTGGGAGTTCTTTACAACACAGAAGAAGTTCCGTTGACCGACACAACCAACATTGCCGATCGGTTTAAAACATTGGTTATCATCCGGCCCACCGATAGCATTCCTCCATCTCATTTGCAGAAGCTGGATGGCTTTTTATCCAATGGTGGAAAATTGGTGGTGGCCATAAACCGGGTGAATGGAGATTTGCAAAACGCCAGCGGGTTTGCTGTGACCACGGGCTTGGAAACGTGGCTTCAGCAAAAGGGGATTTTGGTAGAGGATAATTTTGTAGTGGATGCCAAATGTGGTTCGGTCAATGTGGTGCAGCAGCAAGGAGGATTTTCATTTCAATCGCAAATATCATTTCCGTACTTACCCGTAGTGGGAAAATTTGCCGACCATCCCATCAGCAAAGGACTCGAAAGTGTGTTGTTTGAGTTTGTAAGTACGGTGAGTTATATGGGCGACACCACAAAAAAATTTACGCCCCTTGCTTTTACTTCCGAGCAATCCAGCGCACTCAAAGCACCACAATATTTTAATATCCAAAAGCAGTGGACGCAGGCCGATCTTCCTTTGAGCAATCTTGTGATGGCAGCAGCCGTGGAGGGAAAACTGGTAGGAAATGCCTTATCAAAATTGGTGGTGATTGCCGATGGTGACTTTGCGATATCCGGCCCTCAGCAGCGCGGCCAGCGAAGGCCCAACGACAATATCAATTTATTGACAAACTCCATCGATTGGCTTGCCGATGACACGGGCCTTATCAGTTTGCGCACGAAGGGGGTCACCTCGCGCCCGATCGATCAGCTTGAAGATTCTACCAAAGCAATTTTGAAATACACCAATTTTCTGTTGCCCATTTTGCTGGTGATAGGTTATGGATTAGTGCGCATGCAACAAAACAGAATGAAACGTTTAAAAAGAATGAGTGAGAACTATGAAGAAGCTTAGCAACAAAATACTTTTAATAAGTTTGGTGGTATTGGTTGCCATTTTTGCAGCCTCCCGTATTTTCCGTTCGCCCGGGCTGGAGAGCAACGTGCGCAAAGAACTAATGAAGTTGGATACGGCAACAGTTGATGAAGTGAGGATACTTCCCGCCAAGGAACGTGAAGAGGAAATTAAATTGGTGCGCGAAGGAAACAATTGGAAGGTAAGCAAGGGCACACGCACCGAACCGGGCAACATAACTTCGGTGAAAGGTATGCTGGGCTCACTGGTAAACTTGCAAGCCCAACGGATGGCGAGCCGCAAAAAGGAAAAGTGGCAAGACTATAATGTGGGCGACAACAGTACTCATGTTTCTGTTTATAAGGGTGGAGATCAGGTTGCTGATTTTCATGTGGGCAAGCTGGGATTTGTGCAAAGTGCCGAGGTGGATTTGGTGGAGCATACACGTATGTGCGCCTAAGCGATGAAGATGAAGTATATACCGTGGAGGGATTTTTGGAATCTTCGTTCAATAACTCCTTTAATGACTGGCGCGACAAAACATTGTTGAAGTTGAACAAGAGTGACATAACAAAAATTTCATTCCGCTATCCGGCCGATTCCAGTTTTGTGCTGGACAAGCGCGACTCGGTTTGGTTTGTTGGAAATGAAAAAGCCGAGCCATCAAAAGTGGAGGGTTTGCTAAATCAATTCACATCTAAATATCTCAATGAGTTTGCCGATGGATTTATGCCTAGTGCGCAAGCTGATGTCGTTCTACAGATTGATGGAAGTGCGGGAAGTCTTGCCACCGTGGAAGCTTGGAAAGCAGAGCCGGATTGGATTCTCACTTCATCAACACAAAAAGGAGTTTACTTTTCAAGCAAAGGCACTTCGGTGATCAATGATGTTTTGGTTGGGAGGAGGAAGTTGGTAGCAGAGAAGTAAAATTATCGACTGCAAATTATTTCCTCTCATTCACCGCAATACTCAATTGTCAATTGCAAAATTTTCAACTGTCAATTACTTTCTCTCCCTCACAGCAATGCCCAACTCATCCAACTGCTCTTGCGAAATGGTTGAAGGTGTATCGATCATCAGGTCGCGGCCGGAATTATTTTTTGGGAAGGCAATAAAATCGCGGATGGAATCGGCACCACCAAAGAGCGAGCACAAGCGGTCGAAGCCAAAGGCAATGCCACCGTGCGGAGGCGCACCATATTCAAAGGCTTCCATCAAAAAGCCAAATTGTTTTTTAGCTTCTTCATCGCTGAAGCCAAGTTTGGTGAACATCAGTTGTTGCGTGGGCCTGTCGTGTATGCGTATGGAGCCACCGCCTACTTCGGTGCCGTTGATCACCATGTCATACGCATTGGCGCGTACCTTGCCCGGTTCGCTGTCGAGCAGTGCCATGTCTTCTGGCTTAGGCGAAGTAAACGGATGGTGCATGGCGTGATACCGTTTAGTTTCATCATTCCATTCCAGCAACGGGAAGTCAATCACCCAGAGTGCAGCAAATTTATTTTTATCACGAAGGCCCAGCAAGTCGGCCATGCGCAAGCGAAGTTCCCCCAAAGCTTTTCTTGTCTTGTCAACGTCACCCGAAAGTACCAGCAACAAATCGCCAGGCTGCGCATTGAATCGGTCTGCCCA
>JANOQB010000522.1:0-2577 GCA_031422215.1 Cytophagales bacterium
GGCTACAACGAATGTTTGATCACCTATGTGCTGGCGGCTGCATCGCCTGTGCACGGTATTCCTGCCGAATGCTATCACGAAGGTTGGGCCCGCAAAGGAAAAATAAAAAATGATTCCACTCACCAGCAATATGGTTATCACCTGGCTTTGAAGCACAATGGAGCCCCACAATTTGGCGGACCGTTGTTTTGGTCTCACTATTCATTTCTGGGCCTTGATCCGCGCAAGCTGAAAGACCGCTACGCAGATTATTGGCAACACAACACAAACCACACAATGATCAACAGGCAATACTGCCTTGCGAATCCAAAAAACTTTAAAGACTACGGAGAAAACAGTTGGGGCCTCAGTGCAGGCTATTCAGTAAACTTTTATGCCGCCCATAGCCCAGGCGAAGATATGGGTGTGATTACCCCTACGGCTGCGCTATCTTCTTTTCCGTATGCGCCCGGGGCAAGCATGAAGGCGATGAAACATTTTTATTTTGATCTGGGCGATAAAATTTTTGGCCCGTATGGATTTTATGATGGCTTCAGTGTGCACCACAATTGGTATAAGCCGTGGTACCTTGCCATCGACCAGGGGCCGATTGTGGTGATGATGGAAAATCAGCGTTCAGGGTTGCTTTGGAATTTGTTTATGAGTTGTGATGAAGTGAAGGTAGGCCTGGATAAATTGGGATTTAGTTATTGAATCGTCATGACCAAGAGTCGTCAAGACCACTTCAAGTAGTCAGACGACTAACAAGAGATTTATAAATTTTAAAAATGAAATTGCTGATATTCCTTACTGCGTTTTGCGCGAGTTCTTCATTTGCCCAGTTAAACAATGGTTTCCCTTTTGGAAGGATAACCTATGATGACCTGCTGATGAAATCGTACCCCAAGGACACCAGTGCCTATGCCGTGGTGCTGGATGAATTTGGCGAAGCATATATTGACAACACTGGCGAAAATAACTTACTGCTTGAATATCACGTCAAGATAAAAATTCTTACCAAGCAAGGCTTAGATCAGGCAAATTTTGATATCGCCTTGCGAAAGGGCGAGAGTGGAAAAGAAACAATAAACCTGGTGGAGGCCGCTTCTTACAACTACGTGGATAATAAAATCAAAACCACCAAAATGGAGAAGGATCAGATTTTCAGAACCAACATAAATCAATATTGGGACGAGTATAAATTTGTGCTGCCCGAAGTGCAAGTGGGCACGGTGATCGAAGTGAGGTATATATTGGAGTCGCCATTTATATTCAATTTTTACCCGTGGAAATTTCAATCGAACCTACCCAAAGTGAGAAGTGAATTTTGGGCCAAGATACCAGGCAACTATATCTATAACATGTCGCTCAAAGGATTTTTAAAGTTGGAATCGAATGAATCGTCACTGATCAAAGATTGTTTTACACCGGGTCCATACAAAGCCGACTGTGCTTTCTACAAGTTCATCATGTCAAATATCCCTGCCTTTGTGGAAGAAGATTACATGACGGCCAAAAGGAATTTTATTTCAAGCATAAACTATGAACTGTCGGAGGTAAGGCATTTTGACGGCAGGATAACCAAATACACCAAAACCTGGAAGGATGTTGATAGGGAATTGAACCAGGACGAAGATTTTGGTTTGCAGATAAAGAAAGGCAAAAATATTTGGGAAAGTAAAGTTGCCACGGAAGCAAGTGCCGAGGCAGATCCGTTGAAGAAGGCATCGCTGGTTTATAAAATGGTAAAAGATTGGTTCAGTTGGAATGAGAGCAATGGCAAGTATGCCGAACTGGGTTTGAAAAAAGCATACGAATCGCGCAAAGGAAATGTAGGAGATATAAATTTATCGTTGGTTGCTGCTTTGCAAGAGGCTGGTTTGGCGGCAAGCCCTGTAATCTTAGCTACCCGCGAGGCAGGCCTGCCCAGTCCATTGTACCCGATCATCTCAGAATTCAATTATGTGGTGGCATACCTTGAGTTGGGAAACGAGAAATTTTTGTTGGACGCAACGGAGGCCAATTTGCCGTTTGGATTATTGCCCGAGCGCTGCCTGAACGGACAGGGCAGATTGATCAGTAAGAAAGAAGAAGAAAGCATGTGGGTGGACATGAAGCCGCGCGAAAAGCAAAAACAACAGATTGTGTTGAACCTTCGGTTGGACGAAAAAAAATTTGTTGGCGACATGACCATAAATTCCTTTGGCTACGAGGCTCTTGAAAAACGAAATGCGATAAAGGCGGCAGGGAGCCTTGAAAAGTATAGGGAAACACTTGAAAAGAATTGGGAAGATTTTACCATCCTGAGTTATGAGATTGAAAATAAAGATGATTTGGCAAAACCGCTGATTGAAAAATTTCAGGTGGAAACATCGTTGGAGACGGCTGATCCCAACACCTTGTATCTCAACCCATTCTTTGTGGGCCGTTGGAAAAAAAATCCCTTTATATCGAACGAGCGGCTTTATCCCGTTGATTTTGGCGCACCTCTCGAATCAACCTTTATACTAAACCTTGAATATCCTGCAACCTACGAAGTGGACGATATGCCCAAGAGTTCTGCACTGGCATTGCCACAAAATGGAGGGCGCTACTTGT
>JANOQB010000523.1:0-2093 GCA_031422215.1 Cytophagales bacterium
TTTCGACACATCGTTTGTTGAAAAATATTTCAAACCTGCATTGCTTGAAGCCAAACCCAATGAAGACGAGGAAGTGATTGCTTCCGTGCTGGCTTCGCAAGAGATCAGTAAGCTCAAAAAAACTCCTGCCCTAACAGTAAACGAAAATTCCACGTCAAGCCAGTGGAAGAAAAACCGGGTTGGCTGATGGCTGAAATAAAACCGATACGGGCCTGGAGGTATAACGATTCTCTTGCAAAGAAAATAGACACGCTCACTTCACCCTTGTTCGATGTTGTGTCGGATAAACAGCGCACCACGTTGTATAAAAATAAGTTGAACTCCATTCACTTATCTGTTCCACAAGGCCCCGATGCGTCAACGCAAGCAGCACACTTGCTGCAACAATGGAAGAATGAAGGTGTGATCGTTCAGGAAAAGTTGCCTGCCATTTATGTGTATTACCAATTTTTTAAACTTTCCGGATCAACCCAAGAATTTTGCCGCAAAGGGTTTATCTGTTTTATCCGAGCCAATGATTGGAATGAAAATGTAATCCTGCGTCACGAAAACACGATACCAAAATCAGTAAACGATCGCATTGAATTATTGGAAAAGACAGAATTGAATGTGAGCCCTACCCACGGACTTTACACCGATGATTCCTTTACGCTCGAAAAATACATGGACGAAGCGATCACGCAACCACTCTACGAATGCGAAGACTACCAAGGTGTGCGCGATGTGCTGGCCGCTATTCACGATGCAAACGTGATCAAAAAATTTATTGATCTTCTCCGCGACAAACCCGTCATCCTGGCCGATGGGCATCACCGCTACGAAGGTTCACTATTTTATAAAAACAAAATGGCAGATGAGAATCCACATCACAGCGGTAATGAAGGGTACAATTTTCATTTGATGTACCTGACCAACACAGAAGCCGGTGACCTGAGGATTTTACCTACACACCGGTTGATTCACGGGGTCACTGGTTTTGATGAAAAGAGCATTATAGAAAAACTTAACACCGACTTTGAAGTAAAAGAAATAGAAGATGCCGATACGCTTAACGAAATTATTGTTGGAAAGAAATGGGCTTTTGGGATTTTGCTAAAAAACAAAACCTTGAAAGTAAGATTAAAGCCGGGTGCATTGGCTGCGATGAGGTGGCATTTTCCTGATGAGATAAAAGCATTGGACCTTACGGTGCTGCACTACTTCATCATCGAAAAAGTGTTGGGCATTCCTGGCAAGGCACAGCGTGAGTCGGAAAATATTTCGTTTGACCGGAGTTTTTCAGATTGCCTCACCAAAGTGATTTCTGGCGAAGCACAAATGGCGATCATCACGCAAGAAGTTTCTATTGAAGATGTGAAGAAGGTTTGCCGCAGCGGCTACACCATGCCACAAAAATCAACTTACTTTTATCCCAAAGTGATTTGTGGGTTTTTGTTCGGCTCAATTAAAGAAGATGAATTTCAAACTCCCTCTTATTCTTGCTTCTAGTTCTCCGCGCAGGCAATACCTGATGAAGGAAACCGGCTTTACGTTTCGCGCCCAAGCACCCGACATGGATGAGTCTTTCCCATCGGATTTGCCGCCTGCCTCAGTACCAAAATATCTTGCCGAAAAAAAGGCAAGGGTGTTTGAAAAAAATATCACTGACGAAATCGTTATTGCCTCTGATACGATCGTGATCTTGCACGGTGAAATATTGAACAAACCGTTGGACCGCAAAGAAGCCATTGACATGCTGAGCAAACTGAGCGGCCAAACTCACACGGTGATCACGGCAGTCTGTTTGTTCAGCAAAGAGAAGACGGAAAGCTTTGACGATCGCACCGAAGTGACATTTAAAATCCTGACTCAGGGCGAAATTGAATTTTATGTGGACACCTTTAAACCTTACGACAAGGCGGGTGCTTATGGGGCACAAGACTGCCTGCCTGCCGGAGTGAACCCTTGTTCGTCTGCTGAAATTTCCTTCCTTGAAAAAATAAATAAACTGGAACTGATTGAAAAAACTTTTACCCGCAAAGAGGCGGGGACTGGACTTGTGGCGATAGAAAAAATAAATGGTTCGTACTTCACCGTGATGGGCCTGCCCGTGC
>JANOQB010000524.1:0-13176 GCA_031422215.1 Cytophagales bacterium
GTGGCGGCCAGCGTTCCGTATATATTTGGTTTAATGGTGTAATGCAGGATAACATCCGGTTTCAGCTTACGGTAAATACTCAATAGCTCAATAAATAAGGCCGTATCCTTGATGGGGTTCACCCCCCGGCTGTCCATGGTCACATCGTGATGGGTGCAACCTGCTTCTACTAAAAAATGGGTGTATGAATCGTGGGGTGCAATGGTGTGTACTTCGTACCCTTTCTCGATCAGGGCTTTTACAAAGTTCATCCGGAAATTATAGATGTTCCAGGAGGTGTTTAATACAATGGCCAGTTTCATTCGCAAAAAATCCAGGCCAACGAAGGCCAATGGAGAGGTTTAGATTAAAGGTTAGGACAAAAGACTTTCAAAATTCGTGAAAATTTTGAATTACCATCCTATCTATCTATCAGATATTGAAAAGTAACCTCAAATTTCAGCCATTAATGAATTAAGTTTGGCCATTGATGTAATTAAATGGGAACTAAGAGAGCAATATTAGTGGCGTTAGGTGAAAAAGACCGGCCAGAACTTACAGACGAGCATTTGGATGAACTGGCATTTCTGGCCGAAACTGCGGGGATAGAAACCGTGCAAAGGTTTATTCAAAAACTGCCCCACCCAGATGTGCGCACCTTTGTGGGCAAAGGAAAACTGGAGGAGATTAAGGCCGTAGCCGCTGCCCAACACGTTGACAACATTATTTTTGATGATGACCTGAGCCCTTCTCAACTGCGGAACCTTGAAAAAGAGTTCAACACAGATGAAGATGTGAAGGTGAGGGTGTATGATCGGAGTTTGCTCATACTCGACATTTTTTTGATGCGGGCCCAGTCAGCCCAGGCACGCACCCAGGTGGAACTGGCCATGAACCAATATCTGCTTCCCCGGCTCACCCGTATGTGGACCCACTTGGAACGCCAGCGCGGTGGAACCGGCACACGGGGCGGCTCAGGCGAGCGTGAGATTGAAACCGACCGCAGAAATATCCGTTTTCGGATTTCTTTGTTGGAAGACGAACTGGAGAAAATAGACAAGCAAAGAAAGACTCAGCGAAAGTCGCGCGGCAATGTGGTGCGTGTGGCTTTGGTCGGTTATACTAATGTGGGCAAATCAACGCTCATGAATGTATTGTCAAAGTCGGATTTGAAAGCGGAGAACAAACTGTTTGCCACGGTAGATGCCACTGTGCGGAAGGTGGTGATCGCTGATTTGCCATTTCTGTTGTCCGATACAGTTGGGTTCATCCGCAAATTGCCCCACCATTTGATTGAGTCATTTAAATCAACATTAGACGAGGTGCGGGAAGCCGACCTGTTGCTGCATGTGGTGGATGTAGCGCATCCGTTTCACCTCAACCACATTGAAGTTGTAAAAAATACCCTGGCCGAAATTGGTGCGGGCGACATAACCACGGTGCTGGTGCTGAATAAAATTGATCTGTTGGAGGCAAGCCAAGATTCTGTGATGGTGGAAGAACTTTCCGGAAACTATCGCCAACTGGGGTTTGATAAAATAGTTTTTATCTCGGCATCCCGTAAGGATAATCTGCTAGGCCTTAAGAAATTGCTTTTTGAGGAGGTGAAGAAAAAGCACCTGAAGATATATCCAAACTATGTGCAGACCAGGGACTTTGTTTTTAGTGAATAAAGGAGGACACGGTAAGAGGAAAATTTATGAGCAGGTTTTTATTTGGCATTCTTATTTTCTCAGTCGCAATACGAGGAGTGAACGGTCAGGATTTTAAAACCTACGACCAAGCCATTTCTGGTACTTCTATTACATTTAAGATGGCGGCCATACAGGCAGGGAAATTTAAAATTGGAAGTCCGGTTTCTGAACGGGGCCGTGGGGCGGATGAAGGGCCACAGAAAGAAATTGAACTTGCTCCATTTTGGATGGGCGCAAAGGAAATTTCATTTGCCGAATGGGATTTATACTTTAAGGATGTCTCGCTCCCACAAGCCAAGACTATTGATGGCGTTACGCGTGCCACGCCTCAATACATTGACCTTACCTGGGGCATGGGCCGCGATGGAAAACATCCGGCCAATAGCATGAGCCACACCGCAGCCATGATGTATTGCAAATGGCTTTATTCAAAAACCGGAATATTTTTTCGGTTGCCCACCGAGGCTGAATGGGAATATGCATGCCGTGCCGGAACAGAAACCGCTTATCCTTTTGGCAACGATGCACAGAGCTTAAAGGAATATGGTTTCTTTAAAGAGAACAGTGGCAGCAAGTTTCACCATGTAGGCCAACTGAAGCCCAATGCGTGGGGCATTTACGATATGTTGGGCAACTTGAGCGAGTGGACGATTGATCAATATGATCCGGCCTATTATAATTCTATCGTTAGTAAAAATCCGATCACCGTGCCTGGTGCGAAATATCCCAAAACTGTGAAGGGTGGCTCATATCTGGACGACAGCAATGAACTGCGCTGTGCCAACCGGCTTCCCTCACATGCCGACTGGAACAAGCGCGACCCACAAATACCAAAGAGCAAATGGTGGCTAACAGACGGAATGTTTGTAGGCTTTCGTGTAGTGCGACCGCTCATACAACCTTCGAAGGAAGAAATAGAGAAATTTTATAACTTGTACCTGAAATAGAATATAGAAGTCAGAATTTAGAATCTTAAATCTTTCACTTATGAAAAATGAATTTCAATCGCGCAGAGAGTTTGTTAAGAAAACATCTCTGGTGGCCAGCGCGCTAGCGGCAATCCCTTTTGCATCCGAAGCAAAGTTTTTTAATACTTCGGCAGACGATTCAATCAAAGTGGCCCTTGTTGGCTGTGGTGGCCGTGGCACTGGTGCTGCCATGCAGGCCATGCTATCCAAACAAAATGTAAAATTGGTGGCTATGGCCGATGCCTTCCGCGACAGGGTGGACAGTTGCTTTAAGGTGTTGAGCGACCCCAACAATGAAGATGGAAACGTATCGGACAAAGTTTCGGTGCCCGAAGAGAACAAGTTTACCGGATTTGATGGATATAAAAATGCCATCGCGTTGGCCGATGTGGTTATCCTTACCACACCTCCGGGCTTCCGGCCCATTCATTTTGAGGAAGCGGTGAAACAGGGCAAGCATATTTTTATGGAGAAGCCCGTGGCCACCGATCCGGCCGGCATCAAGCGCGTGTTGGATGCTGCCGTGATTGCAAGACAGAAAAAACTAAATGTAGTGGTGGGGCTGCAGCGCCACTATCAAAACTCATATCGCGAACTGTACAAAAAATTTAAAGAAGGAATGGTGGGGGAAATTGTTTCCGCGCAAGCGTGGTGGAACAATGAAGGCGTGTGGGTGAACCCGCGCAAGTACAACCAAACCGAAATGGAATATCAAATGCGCAACTGGTATTATTTCAACTGGCTGTGTGGCGATCATATTGTGGAGCAGCACATACACAACTTAGATGTGGTGAACTGGTTTAAAGGCGGCTACCCGGTAAAAGCCCAAGGCATGGGCGGGCGCGAAGTAAGAAAAGGAAAAGACTTTGGTGAAATCTACGATCATCACTATGTGGAATTTACCTATGCCGATGGAAGCATTTTGAACAGTCAGTGCCGCCATATAAAAGGCACCATGAGCAAAGTGGATGAATTGCTGGTGGGCACCAAAGGAACTATTCAATGTGGGGCCGCCAACATCATCGACCGGAAAGGAAAAGTGTTGTACCAATTCGATCGCACCAAAGAGAACAACCCCTATCAAACCGAGCACGATGAACTCTTTGCCGCCATTGCGAAAAGGGAATATAAATATGATGACACAGAGAATGGCGCGAGGAGCACGATGACGGCCATACTCGGTCGCTTGGCCACCTACACCGGGCAAGTGGTTGAATTTGATAAGGCTATGAATTCGGGCATGAACATTATGCCAACTCAATATGATTTCAATGCGCTGCCACCCGTGCTTCCCAATGCCGATGGAAATTATCCTGTGGCCGTGCCGGGGCAAACAAATTACTTTTCGTAAGGCGGCATTTCTTCACATTTAGTTTTCAAAAATTCCCGAAAGATTTAGCACCTTTCGGGAATTTTTTTAGCACCAAAACAATATTGCGTTGAACCTCATCAAGAAGGCCGCCTATAAATTATTTTCCCTGTGGGTATCGGTAGTATTCATCTCAACCATGCTACTCTATTTGCCTGGCATTGTGTTGCCTGCCTTCTTTGGGCCACATGCTGTGGCAGTAACTTATTTTTTTATGAAGCTCTGGTCGTGGACGTTCAGCCAGCTCACGTTTATACGCTATGAAATGATAGGCCGCGAAAATATCGTAAAAGGAAAATCCTACATCTACGTGAGCAACCATACTTCCTTCCTCGACCTGCCCGGTATATGCTTGACCATACGCGGCCAATTCAGGCCACTCGCAAAAAAAGAATTATTAAAATTGCCGGTGTTTGGGTGGATCATCCGCGCCACCTGTGTGGTGGTGGACCGCACCAGCAACGAAAGCCGCAAGAAGAGCATGAACCACCTGAAGGAATTGCTAAACATGGGCATCAACATTTTAATTTTTCCGGAAGGCACCCAAAACCGCAGTAAGGAAAACCTTCAGCCTTTTAAGGACGGGGCATTTAAGATTGCCATCGACACCCAAAAACCGATTTTGCCGCTCGTAGTGTTGGGCGCAGGCGCACTGATGCCTCCGGGCACCATTCCACTCAAGCCTGGGCGCATAAAAATTATTGTTGGCAAGGAAATTAGATTGGATTTGGAACAAAGCGAAAACAACAAAGACCTGAAGCAGAAAACTTTTGACATTATGCAAACCATGATAGTAGAGCACAATTCAACTATTTCTTCATAATTTTCAAACCTACCGACCAATCTGTTTTAGAAAAAACTTTTCTCATCACCCCATGAACGGAACATCCAAAAGCATCCTCACCACGCTAAACATAATTTACTTTTCCATAGCAGCCACGATGGCCGCTTTCGCTTTGGTTGCCTTATATATAAACACCATGGGTAACATTGCTCCCGACCCACAAATGGCATCCACTTTTCGCTATGTGCTTTTCGCGTTGATGCCCATTGGATTGGCCACCGGTTATTTCGTTTTTAAACAGTTGATGCAATCAGTGAGCCCTGCCCTTACTTTGCGGGAGAAACTTGCCAAGTATCAAATAGCGTTGCTTGTCCGTTCGGCTTGTTTTGAAATACCAGGTTTGTTTGGAGCGGTGGCAACCATGACCACAGGCGACAATACTTTTCTTTTGGCAACTGCCATCATTATCGTGCTCTTTATATTGCTGCGGCCAACGGTTTACTCGATTTCCATAGACCTAAGGCTGTCGAAAAAAGAAACGGAAACTCTCGAGAATCCATCTTCACAACTTTGATCCCAATGGTCAAGTCATTTATACTGGTATTTATTGGGGGCGGCTTGGGCAGTGTGGCCCGCTATCTGTTGGGAAAATGGTTTGTTCAGAACGGTACACTGATACCCCTGGGCACGTTGCTGGCAAATATTGCTGCCTGTTTTATTTTAGGTTTTGTTGTTGGCCTGGCCGACCACAAGCAACTGCTCTCTCCCGATGCGCGCCTGTTTTGGACGGTAGGATTTTGTGGTGGCTTCAGCACGTTTTCAACCTTCAGCGCAGAAACCCTTTCTCTTTTTCAAACCGGAATGCCCATGGTGGCCATCGTTTATATCGCAAGCAGCGTAGTCTTTTGCTTGGCCTTAACATTGGCTGGGTTGTATTTGGGGCAACATCTTTTTTAAACGCACTTGCTTTCCGCTTTTTATAAACGCAGAGGGCAGAGACTGAAACCCCTTGTCTTTCGGCTGTCAATTAAGCCAGTGTAATAAGGTGCTTTAACCTGCAGCGGCCATCAAGTCCCTTTCAAAATAGACGAGCTTGCGGTGCCGGTGTTCGTGAGGCTTGCAATAATAGATGTTGTTTTGATGATGGCTGACCACCAATTTTTGCGATGGATGAATCCTATCAAAAACAATTTCGCCTGCTTTGTATTTTGTTTCCATGTCTTTGTTTGTTGAGGGTTAATAATTTAAAAAACTCTACTTTATATTCAGTGTTGGTTCAATGCATCGCTAAGTTTCATTGCACGGTGTGGGCCCAATCAGTATAGCCAATCTTATACCTACGCTTGTATTCTTTGAAGGTGTCGTAGGGAGTTTCTCCCCGATAGTCCGTCATCACCACTTTATGGCCTTTGTATAAATCGTAGTTCCGGTAGCGTCTTGGCAGGTAATTGCTCTTCACCCACTTTCTTTTGTTTTGATAGATAAATACGGATGAATGGGTGTCATAGTAAACTTCAACATCGGGCAAGTAGTAGTACCGTTCGTGGTAACCCGCGGGGCCCCACGATGGCGATGATCCCACGTTAATGCTTTCCGGTGCTTGAGCGATTGCAGCAAAGGAGATAAACAATATCAACCCGGTTAGGCATTTCATGTTGGATAGTGTTTATGGGTTTATCATTGTCAGTAAAAAAATTGAATATTTTAAAACATGATGCAGCCTTTTTGCGGCTGCATCATGTTAATTTTTATTGTGGTTTGGTAACTGCATTTCCATCAAGGACTACCGCAGTTTGCGCCAATGCCCTTCCATGAAAGGATGCACCTGTTTGAATGGTGATGCCCGTCATGGAAAGCAGGATACCTTCAAAGTGCGAAGTGGTTCCTAGGGTAGCTGTGCCAGCCACTTGCCAGAAAATATTTTTTGCCTGTGCACCACCTATCAGGGTAATGTTCACCGCACTGCTCATGGTAAGGTTACCGGCAATCTGGAATATCCAAACATCATTTGCCCCACCTGAAATGGTAACATGGGAAGGCAACGTAACGGTGTTGGTCCATTTGTACAGGCCGGGTGTAAGGGTCAATCCTCCAATGTCTCCAGTGCCCAGTTCAGAAAAATCTGGCGATGGCCGTCCGGCTGCATCCGTGTAAGCAGTAATCATATTATCCACTGCCGTGGTCAAATTGATGGGAGTTGGATCGGCCATGTCGGCAGCGAATATCTTTCCCGTCACTTGCGCAGAGGTTGCGAATCCTATATCGTTTGTGATGGAAAGCCCGGTAACATACGAGGTAGCCGCTGGGCTTAGTCCAAGGTCTCCGGTAACGGCCGAAGTTGAAATATTTGAGATAGCTGTCTTTGCCAGGATCACATAGTTGCCTGCAGCACCAAGGTTAACAACCGCCAGGGAGGACAAGCTGCCACTGGTTGTAAAAGTAAATTCGCTATTGACAGCAAGCGCGTTGTCCGCCAGGTCTTTTGCGCCCGTAGTAATGGTGGCAGTATAAACTGTGGCTGCCAATAGCAGGGCTGTTGGTTTGAAGGTTGCCGTCATGCCTGAATAGGTAACTGTGCCTGCAAGGGCTGTTGTCCCCTGTTTCAGCGTGAAGGTGGTAGTATTTATAGTGGAGGATGTCATTGCCTCACTAAAGGTTATAGCCACCACTTTATTTCTGGCCACACCAGTGGCATTGCTTAGCGGGTTTGTTATGGTTACGGTTGGTAAAATCAAATCCGTTTTGGCATTGGTTGTAAAATTCCACACATGATTTTTTACCATGCCTTTGCCAGCCATGTCTTTAGCTCCTGTAGTTATTGTTGCCGTATAAACTGTGTTTGGCGACAAATCCGCGGTGGGGGTGAAAGTTGCAACTGTGCCTGCATAAGTAGTGGCACCGGCAACACCGACCGCTCCTTTATGGAGTGTAAATGTTGAGTTTGTTATGGTGGCGGGGTTCATTGCCATGCTGAATGTTGCCGAAACTTTGCTGTTGACCGCTCTGTCTGTAGCATTAGTGATTGGATCCGTTGATAATACCGTGGGGCTCACACCTGGGTCGTCATCTTTTTTGCATCCGGCCATAAACACAAACGCCAGCATTGCCATAATTGGGACCATTTTTCTTAGTTTCATTTTTTTTGGTTTAAGGTATCAACTCATATCCCTGGAGATTCCATGGACTTTTAATCCACCTATTGGAATATTCGTGCCGAGTAAAGGAACGGTATGATTGATGTAAAAAAGGGGATGCTCAATTGGATGCGGGGAATTGTTTACCCACTCTGTACATTTCTACCCAATGCAAATTGAAGATTTAAACAAGCGGGCAAAGTAGATTTTTGAATTGAAGGTTTTTGGCTTGGCGTAATGGCTGCGCAAAGTTTTTCGAACAAGCCCGAAAAGAAAGTGATAAGGGTTGCATACTCTTAATCACCACCGCATGCAACCACTTCCGCGTTTTGAATATCCCAAACATAATGGCACTAAAAACTGCGAGGAGCCTGGTGTTCTGAACCTATGTTTTTTCTTCCTCTGTTTTCAACGGCTCGCCCAAATCGCCATAGTCATTTATCAGCACCACTATTTCACGATCAGTTTTTTCCTCCATGTTGATCACTGAATTGCTGGCACCATCATGCGATTTTACCAGTTCATTTATTTTTAGATGGAGTGAAGCAGAAAAACGGGTAAATGACCGCTGAATTATAAGCAAGCTTAGAAAACTGATTCCACTGATTATGTCACCGATCTGGTCGTTGCTATCCTGAGCATAAAAAAGTTTGTTGCTAAGCCAGAAAACAATTGTGACAAAAGAAATCAGAAAGGTGAACGGATTGCTTAGGATGCGAATGGCTATTGAAATAAGTTTTTCAAAACCTCTTTCACTTTTTCGTTGCAAGTAATGCATAATCGAACAGTTAAATGGTGGAACTGATATCAATGGAGTTTAGTCCTGCGTTGTCATGTTTACACAAGCATTGAAACCGAGCGTTCCCCTCTCCTCCGGCCAGAGGTTAGGGGGAGGTAGCTATTTTAAATACCTTCTCAATATCCAGGCAGTGGTTTCATGTGCCTGCATGATTCCCGTAAGAAAGTCTATTGTACCAGCATCTTTATTCTTGTCACTCATCAGGTCAATGTCCTTTCTTATTTCCATGATTATCCATTCATGATCGGTCAGCAATTCCTTCATCATTTCTGCTCGCGGAGGGTATTTGCCCGGGGCCTCCTTAAGGCGGGTAAGTTTGGTGTATTCCTTCATGGTTCCAATTGCCTTCCCGCCTAATTTGCCAATGCGCTCTGCCACGGCATCGATACTTTCCTCCAGTTCGGTATATTGATCCTGAAATAGTTTGTGCAACTCCATAAAACTTTCGCCCGACACATTCCAATGAAATTTCCGCGTCTTGATATACAAGGTCATTTCATCGGCCAATAGTACGGATAAGAAATCAATGCTTTTGTGAAGGTTCTTTTCGGTAATCCCAATTTCTGGTTTCATTTTTTTTATTGATCGTTTGGTTCTGCCTTTTCATCAACATGGCCAACTTGTTATTTTACATTTTTTACGGTAAGGTCTTTGAAGGCAATGCCCAATTCTTCCATATCACGATTGAATTCTATTTTGAATTTTTTCCAGTTTTCTTTTCCTTCTGCTTTGTAGTTGTCCAGTTTCATTTTCATGTCGCTGTTTTTTTGTTCCAAAGCCGTCACTTTTTTTCTGTATTCGGCTTGCGCATCTTTTTTCTCATTCGCTATTCGCGCGTTGAACTCGGCAATGCTTCTTTGGTTGATGGCAATTTTTTCGGCTGTTTCCCTCCGATAGTTTTCCATGTCGGCTTTGTACTCTGCATTGGCATTATCCAATTCATCGTGCGCTTGCGCAACATTATCTTCCGCGTTTTCTACTTTCTGTGCTGGCGTGTTGCAGCTGGTGAGCAATACACCGGCTACAAAGGCCGATGCTATAATTGTTGTGATTGATTTTTGCATGTTGATTGTTTTTTTAATGGTTGTTAAAATTTGGAGGATTTTGTTGAGCACGCGCAAATCAATTGCTTGTGTTCGGGCCCATAAACGATCCCCAGTATGTGTTCACATCAAAGTAATGGCTGTTGGTTTCTGGCCAGTGGTCTTTGTCGAAGCCAGGGGCGGTTTCCAAAAATTCTTTCTCGATATCCAGCACAAAATTTTGCTCCTTCGTGTTCAATTTTACGGCTGCAAAAGGAATGGCAAACAGTTTTTCGCCAATGCCCAGGAAGCCTCCAAACTCAACGACTAAATATTGAATGCTGCCATTTTTGATATTCACCATGATGTCTTTGATCTTGCCAATGTGCTCCCCCGCTTTATTTTCCACTTCATCTCCAATAATGGAAGTGGCGGTAAGGATATGTACCGGTCTGTTTGCATTGGCCCCCAGTTGGTTTTGGCCTGTGGCATTTTCTTTCTCCAATGTTTCGTTAGTATTCATTTTTTTGCGATTTAGTTTTACGATTTATTTTGAGGTCCACTGTGTTGCTTTCAAAGGTTTTTTTTAGAACAGGGTTTCCACTTGTGAAGAGTTAAAAAAAAGGGGCTGCTGAAAACAACAGCCCCACTCCCTAGAAGTAAAAATTAACCAAACCCCAACCCCTACTTCAATAGGAAGTTTTTAATTCCACGCGTCTGTTTTTTGCACGGCCCAGCGATGTATTGTTATCAGCCACTGGCTTGGTTTCACCAAACCCAACTGCGGTAAGCCTGGATTCCATAATGCCTTTTCCCATCAAATATGTTTTTACTGATTCGGTGCGCTTTTGCGACAATGCCATGTTGGAAGCATCATCGCCTCTGCTATCGGTATGTCCTTCAATGATCAGGTTGGCAGCTTCATATTTTTTTAGGATGTCGGTAAGCGCATCCAATTGCGATAGCGATGCTACTTTGAGTTTGTCGCTACCGGTCTCCATAAAAATCTGGCTTGCTATTTCTGTGATCTTCTTAATATCTGCTTTTGTTATTTCGGGGCAACCTTTGTTCGTAATATTGCCTTTCGCATTGGGGCAACGATCTTCATTATCGGCTACACCATCTGCATCGGTGTCAGGGCAACCTTTCAAGGAAACTGAGCCTGCCTGTTCGGGACATGGATCCTCTTCGTTGATCACACCGTCTTTGTCGGTATCAAAAGGACAGCCGGAAGCATCTACGATATAACCTGCTTTTGTGTCTGCGCATTTGTCGTCACCATTGGCTATACCATCGCCATCGGTATCGGGGCAACCTTTCAAAACAATCGATCCTTTTTCATCGGGGCATGTGTCATCCTTATCGGCAATGCCGTCTTCGTCTTTATCGGGGCAGCCCATAAGTGCGGCCACTCCCGATGCATCCGGACAAGTATCATCTTTGTCGGCAATGCCATCGCTATCTTTATCGGGGCAACCGGATAGTGCTTCGGTGCCCGCCATATCCGGACATGTATCTATAAAATCGGCAACTCCATCGTTGTCTTTATCCAACGGGCATCCGAGTTTATTAACCACTACTCCTGCGGGCGTGTTGGGGCATTTGTCGCGGCTATCGGATACGTCATCATTGTCAGCGTCTTTCTTGTTTCCAAAATTGAACGTGAGACCAACCATGTGCATGAGGTATGCGTCATTGCTTCCGGCCACCACTTCATCTCTTTTATCCGTAGAGGTGTACATAAACGTTTCTTGTATGTTGAGCATCACGGATTGGCCCAGTTTCACATTTAAACCAGCACCAAATGCTGGAGCAACGTAATCCACTTGTTTCTCTGTGATGGTAATGTTTTTATCAAACAACATGGCACCACCGCCAATAAAGAGATAAGGTCTTGCAAAAGATGCGGGGCCCAGCACATGAAACCGTAGATTCAGGGTGGCTGTAGTAACATCTTGTCGTATATCTCCATTGGAAGAACCAAATTCACCTTTGGTAGCCAATAGGTTGAGGTCTATATGTTCTCCCAAATATCTTGAAACGGACAATCCACCAAAGCCATAGAACGGCACGTTGGTTTTGTAGAAATCGTTTCCCAGGTCGCCTCTGTATTGTGTGGCACCACCGTGCAACCCGAAGTTCCAGTTTTTATCGGGTGTTTGTGCGCTTGCCAAGAAGGTGGCCATACAGCAAATGCACATGAGTATTATTTTTTTCATAAAACGTATTTAGATTTTTCGTATTTAGATGTTTAAAAAAAGAGGATGCAACCTGTGCATCCTCATTTTTCACAGGGGAATTAACTCAACTTCTTTTCCAACTCGTCAATACGCTTCTGTGCTTCGGTATTTCCAAGCGACAATGAAAGCCTGTAAAGTTCGAGGGCTTCGCGCCTGGTCTCTTTCTTTTTGCGGGGCGCAAATTTTGTGCGGTCGGCTGCTATTTCCAACGCCTCAGCCTGTGCATAGTAAAGGTTTGAAACCGCAGTTTTATTTTCTGATTGCGTATCGTTGAACAATTTTTCTAAGGAGGCAATATCGCTTTCATAGATTTTTATCACACGGTCACGAGTTGACAGGATGGAATCCTTTTCGTTCACCTTTGCCCACAACTTCATGTTTTCGTCATGCTCTTTTGCAATCTGGGCTTGTAGGCTCAAGATCTCTGCTGCCTGCCTTTGCAAATCGGCTTTCAAGCCACGGATTGCCCTGGCCGAAGCTTTTGAGGTGCCCTTGGTTGACTTCTCCAATTTTTCCAATTCGATAACTTTGGCTTCGGTTTGTAGCACGTAGGTATTGATGTCCCTGAGCCGTGTTACATAATCGGAATACGATCCGCCTTCAGTCATTTTCACATGCAATGATTTGCGGCTTGCATCGATTGAGTCAATCAATATGCCTACCTCATTCATTTTTCCTTCTACTTCTCTGCTGGCAGTCAGTTCCACGTTCAATGAATCGACTTTGCCTTGCAATGCTGCTTTCTCTTTATTGTCGCAACTAAAAAGAGACACGATGATGGCGAACCCTAAAATGTACTTTTTCATAAGTTTGTTTTGATTATTTGCAAGCACGAATGAAACAATTGTGCCAAGGCGCATTGCTTCTCTATTTGAAGAGAAATCAAGTAATGGGTGCGCTTTCAATGCGGGAGATGTATATAAATTTCCACACTCTGAAACCGGGGCATGTAGAGTAGTTGACCAGATAGAAAAATAGTGAGGTGAGGCCCTCGAAGGCGATTTGACTTGGTGTAAATCAGTTTCCGTGCAGATAGTCCACCCCTGCAGGTGGGCCGATGGGGTTTTAAAGGGGCTGACTAAAAAGTCTGATTTGGATTTTGTGTTCGAAAGTAGTGACCAGCAGTTTCAAAGGTTATTTTTTTCAGTTGAAAAGGGTTCATCCATTTTTGATATTAGGCTACTTGT
>JANOQB010000525.1:0-4744 GCA_031422215.1 Cytophagales bacterium
GCCGACAAGAGTGAAAGCAGAATGGTGTGGGAGTCTGTGGCCGTGAGCTATATGGAAGTGAATCCAGATTTGTCGGAACAAAACATACGGAAGGGAATAAAATTGGTGCTGAAAGATTTTCCTCCCCCAATGGCGCGCAAGGCAGGCACGAAGTTTCAGTGAGAAAAAACTATGAAATTTGGTTTTCGCGTAAAATCAGTTAACTAAATTGCGTCCTTTAATTTTCTATCCTAAAAACTATGAATGAATTGGAATTGTCGCTCGCTGGCGGGCGGGAGCAAGTATTTGCTTCGGTAGCTTCTTACTTAGAACACGAAGGCTTTACGGTTGTGTCAAAAGATTTTCACCGGCCCTGGGGAGGTTTTTTTGTGCTGGATGAAACGCAAGCGGCTTCCTTTTCGGCCAAGTATTTTCCGGATGTGGATTTCTCTTCTTTAAAGATTAGCGGAAAGCTTAGCCCGAAGATACTGATGGTTGAACCCAGTAAGCGCTTGTCGTGGCAATATCATCACAGGCGTGCCGAAATCTGGAAATTAGTGGCAGGCACTGCGGGCGTAGCCACAAGCAATTCCGATATGCAGGGTGATGTGAAAGCTCTTTTGGTAGGAGAGATCATACGGCTGCAACAAGGCCAACGCCATCGGTTGGTGGGGCTTCCCGAGGGGTGGGGAATGATAGCCGAGATATGGCAACACACCGATGCAAACAATCCTTCCGATGAAAGCGACATTGTGCGCGTGCAGGATGATTTTGGTAGGTAGCCATTTTTGTCTGACCAAAGTTTTAGCATTTGCCCAACTCGTGTTAATATTACCATAATGAAAATAATATACATCGGATTAGTTGTTCTGCTTGCCGCAGGATGTTCCACCAAAAAAAACGAAGATCGTATGCAAGAAAATGATGCAGAGAGCATGGCGCCTCAGCGGGTGGACACACTGATCAATAAAAACGGAATGATGGCAACCGTAACACCCTTTGGCGGAAAAGTGATTTCACTTTGGGTGCCCGATAAAAACGGAAAACTTGGTGATGTGGTGCTGGGTTATGATTCTGCCTGGCAATACATAAACGGCAACGCTTATTTTGGCGCACTCATTGGCCGATATGGCAACCGCATAGCGAAGGGAAAATTTACTGTAGATGGAAAAGAATATCAATTGAATGTTAACAATGGAACAAACGCCCTGCACGGTGGCCCTAACGGGTTTCACAATGTCTATTGGAGTGCAGAAAAAATTTCTGACAACAGCCTTGAACTATATTATACAAGCCGGGACGGTGAAGAGGGTTATCCGGGAAACCTCACCGTGAAGGTGACTTATTCCATCACCGATGATAACGAATTGGTTATCGAGTATGAAGCCAACACCGATAAGGCAACGGTATTGAACCTGACCCATCATTCATTTTTTAATTTGGCCGGAGAGGGCAATGGAACCATACTCGATCATTCGTTATTGATCAATGCCGATCGGTTTTTGCCGGTGGATGATGGGTTGATCCCCACAGGGGAATTGAAACCTGTGAAAGGGACTCCCTTCGATTTTACAAAGCCTACAAAAATTGGTGAGCGCATTGTTGCCGATGATGTGCAATTGAAAAACGGCAAGGGCTACGATCATAATTTTGTGCTCAACAAAAAGGAAAGGGAACTTGCACTGGCAGCCACGGTGACAGAGCCAACCTCTGGCCGCGTGATGGAAGTGTGGACAACCGAACCTGGCTTACAGTTTTACTCAGGCAATTTTCTTACCGGCAAAGATGTGGGCAAAGGAGGGAAGAAGTATGAATACCGCACGGCCTTTTGCCTGGAGGCGCAACATTTTCCCGACTCGCCCAACCAACCAACTTTTCCAAACACGGTGCTAAAACCGGATGGTGTGTATAAGCAAAAAACGGTTTATAAGTTTGGGGTTATGTAGGGTTTTATTTTTTTTCCTCGATGTAGTTCACGCTTGGAATTTTGTAGAAAGATAGAGCAAACATGGAGATTTTGGATTGTTGGTCGGGAGACCAACAATAACTAATGGCATACACGGTGATACTGAAATGCCCTTTGTTGAAGTTGGTCAAAAATAAAGTTGTTGACTGGATGCTGACCCACAGCACACTCACGCCTTATAATCCTTATACATTTGCCGTAGCACCGATTTTTTAAATTTTCCCACCGAGGTTTTTGGTATCTCTTTCACAAACTCAAACGCATCGGGCAATTGGAACTTGGCAAAGTGAGGTTCAATAAATTTTCTCAACTCCTCTTTGGTGGCCGACTTGCCTTCCTTCAACACCACACAGGCCATGGGCCGCTCCATCCACTTTTCGCTGGGTATGGCAAACACGGCTGCTTCGGCCACAGCGGCATGCCCCATCAACATGCTTTCGAGCGCAACAGAACTTATCCATTCGCCACCCGATTTTATCACGTCTTTGCTGCGGTCTTTGATTTCTATATAGCCATTGCTTTCTATGGTAACAATGTCGCCCGTGCGGAACCATCCGTCATCGGTAAACTTATCGGCTTGGTCGGGCGTGTTGTAATAAGCACTTGAAATCCACGGGCCTCTCACTTCCAGTTCGCCCATGGTGTTGCCGTCCCAGGGTATCATCCCGTTTTCATTGTGGCCCCTGATCTCAACAAAAGCCGAAGGCACTCCTTGCTTGGCGCGATAATCATATTGTGTTTCGATGTCCTGCTTTAGTATTTCGCTGGTGAGCACCCCCACGCTGCCCAACGGGGAAGTTTCAGTCATGCCCCATGCCTGGAGGATATTCAAACCATGTCTCTCTTCAAAACCTTTGATCATGGCGCGGGGTGCAGCCGAACCACCAACGATCAATCTACGCAACCGCTTCAGATTGTATTTGTCCGGTGCGGCATCCAACATATTCAATATGCCGAGCCAAATGGTGGGCACACCCGCAGTGATGGTCACTTGCTCTTTTTCAAAAAGTTCGAGCAAACTGGCAGGATCAAGAAACGGGCCCGGAAAAACCAACGTGCAGCCAAGCATCGTGCAGGTGAAGGGAAGGCCCCACGCGTTTACGTGGAACATAGGCACAACCGGCAGCACCACATCGGTTTCAATCAACGACAATCCTTCCGCGTAGGCACTCACCATGGAATGCAACACCAACGAACGGTGTGAGTACAACACACCTTTAGGTTTGCCGGTGGTGCCCGAAGTATAGCACATGGCAGCAGCGGTATTTTCATCACCCTCAAACGGAACATATTTTTTTTCATCTCCGCTTGCAAGCACCTTTTCGTAATCAAGCATTCCATCGGCCACAGGCTGCCCTGCGTTGGCTATCACAATGATGTGCTTCACGTTGATCTTGCTTTTGAATTTTTCAAACAGCGGCAGCAATACCTGATCTACGATTATCACTTTGTCGGCTGCATGGTTAACAATGTACTCCAGGTCATCGGGGCCAAGGCGAAGGTTGAGTGTATGAAGCACGCCACCGAACGAAGGCACACCAAAATATATTTCAAGGTGCTGATAGTGGTTCCAGCATAAGGTGGCCACGCGGTCGCCCGGCATCACGCCCAATTGCTGCAAGGCCACGCTTAGCTTTTTGGCTCGCACAACAAAATCAGAATAGGTATATCGGTGAAGGGATTTATCGGGCAACCGTGTGATGATTTGTTTTTTGCCGTGCAGGGTTTCGGCCCGCTTCATGATCACCGGCAAGGTGAGTTGGTAATCCATCATAAGTCCTTTCATGGTCGGTTGGGGTTGCTTGTTTTGGTAATGTTGATAAGGTTAGCGGTTTATTTTCAAAAAGTCAATTGTAGTGGCACGCAAAGGCGCAAAGAACGCAAAGAGTTGGAGGTAGGGTTTACCAAAAACCGAAAACAATTACGCCCTTGCATGAACCCAATGTTTGAGTTAGATAGCTGATGTTACGCAAAACTTATAAAGTAGTGTCAGCCTGAGGCCCTCGAAGGCGATTTAACTTAGTCTAATCAGTTTTCGTCCCGAAGCTTCGGGATCAAACTGACAGGTTCCATCGTTTTGCGTAACATCAGTTAGATAGAATATACTGTGTTTATTCTGAGAACTTTTATTGTTTTTATGAAAGGGTAAGGAGCTCTGAGGTTGATATTTCAGACCGATGGTCATAAAAAAAGCCCCGCCAATTGACAGGGCTTTTCCCATTAGGTAACCGCCTTAAAAATCATGCATCATTTTGCTTTTTGTTCAGGTTCATAATGAGCCTCAAAGAAAGTACATGTTTTGAGCGGTTGCTTTTTTTTCGTTCGCGTTCAATGAACAGCGATTTCTTTTTTAGGCGGAACTTTCGTCAACACCTTTTTGGCAATGTGCAACTTCAAAATCCCATTTTCATACGTTGCATCGATCTTGTCTTCATTTGCATTTTCAGGAAGTGTGAACGACCTGCTGAATGAGTTGAAGCTGAATTCCTTACGCGTAAAGTTTTTCTTTACCTCTTCAGTCTCAGTTTTATTTTCGGCAGAGATCGTCATCATTCCATTTTCTACGGAAACGTTGAAGTCTTTCTTGGTCATTCCGGGTGCTGCCATTTCCACTACAAATTCTTTTTCCTCTTCCAGAATGTTTACTAATGGTAGAGGCGGAACAGAAGCCAATTTCAACAAATCGCTGTCGAAGAACCGGTCTGTGTCAAAGAAGTCAGTCAACCATCTTTCATTTACCAAAGATGGGAAATTCGATTTTTTCATGAGTGTCATAATGCCCTCCTTTTTTTAATTGTG
>JANOQB010000526.1:0-7496 GCA_031422215.1 Cytophagales bacterium
GAGGGTAATTCCATCACTCAAATAGATTGCGGTTTCAAGAGATTTTTGTTTTTCCATTTTCACCGGAACGATGTTTGACTCCGAGGAACTTGGATTCAATGTTCCCGGATTAAAAAGATAATAAATGGATTGTGCGCCAAAGGAAAGTTTGTGAGTTTCATCGGTGTAGCTAAAGTCTGCTTTTAAAGAAGGGTATGTGATTTTATACGATAAATTGAACCCTGTGCGCTTATCGAGATCGTTCACTTCATAGTTGTATGCTCCTGAACCAATTGTGAAAGTAGATGATAGTCTTGCGGAGAAGGAGTGGTCCAACTTGAGGGAACCCAACAAGTTATTCCATTTATATGTTGAATCACCTTGCAATCTAAATTGATCGTGACTTGCATAACCTGAAAATGTGATTTTTGTATTATTACTGAATTTGTGAGTGAGCTTCGCTGCACCATCGTAAAATGACACTGAACTGTTTGTTAGGTCAACATAATTAGTGCGTATGGTATTGATCAACCAATCCGAATAGGTAGACCGAACCGAAACAGAAATAGAACTCTTATTTTTTTTGATGGGACCACTTAAAAGAAAATTGCTTGAGATTATTCCAATACCTCCATTACCGGTCCATTTTTCATAGTCACCCTCTCGGGAGGTGATGTCCAATACAGAGGAAACCCTTCCTCCAAATTCGGCAGGTATGCCTCCTCTATAAAATGAAACATTTCTTATTGCTTCTGCATTGAACGTGGAAAAAAACCCAAATACATGAGAGCTGTTGAACACTGGCATCCCATCATATAAGATAAGGTTTTGATCAACCCCACCACCCCTTACATTAAAGCCAGAAGCAGCCTCGCCCGCGGTGGTCACACCAGGTTGCACTTGAATTTGTTTGATCAAGTCCACTTCGCCCATAAAGGCCGGCTGACGTTTAATTTCCTTCATTGTAAATTGAGTTTGCCCGATTCTGCTGGTAGTCACTTCACGTGAAGTCTGATCCATCACCACAATCTCTTCTAGCATTCTTGGGGCTTCTTCAAGTATTAGATTCAGTTCACCATCCTGATAAGCCGCAAGGTCAATAACACGTTCTTCGTAGTTGATAAAATTTACTGTGATCACATGTTCCCCAGCTGGAAGGGAAAGTAAAAATTTTCCTTCAGCATCAGTAGTGACCCCCATTTGCAAATCACTAACGTAAATGCTTACTCCAGTTAAAGGTTCATTGTTCTTTTCTTCCTTAATCTGACCTCGTAATTGAACTTTTGAACTCCGCTTTCCTCTAACTTCGCTACCTAATGTTACTTTCTCTATCTTTTTTCTTCCTTTGATGGCAGAGTTTATAGAGTTGACCCGTTGAATAGCCATAGTAGGATCCTTCACGATCACTATGGAATATTCGTCCATCTCCAGATAATTCAAATCTGAACCTAAAAACAGATTGTCTAAAGCGAACCTTAGAGATTGGTCGTTGTAGTTTTGATCAAGAATAATTCCCTGAAGCCAAGGTTCTAAAAAGTAAAATTTTACTGGAAGTCTTTTTTCAATTTCCCCAAACAGCGATATCAACGGCTTGCCTTGCTCACCTTCAATCAGCTTTGTATCCAAAACCGATTGAGCTGATAAAGAAACCGAGATAAGAAGAAGAAGTAGGAAGAGATAACGCTTCAAGTTAAGCACTTGTTTTTGTGCCGTCCTAAAAGTAAACAAAAGAAGACGAATTGGAAATCCTCCCTTCACACCTCCGGTTCCTGCTGGCTCAGGCAATGAAATGACCCGAGCCCCCAGATAATATCCGTAGAATCCAAGCCAATCACTTTTCTGTCGGGGAAATATTTTTGAAGGATGCTCAATGCCTTATCGTCATTCTTATCGCGAAAGGTAGGCACCACCACATACTTATTGGCAATGTAAAAATTGGCATACGAAGCTGGCAATCGCTGGCCATCATACTCCACAGCGGATGGCATGGGCAACTCTACAATATTGATTGACTTGCCATTTTCCAATTTCATTTTCTCCAGCTGGTGAACATTCTCCTTCAGCAATTCATAATTTTCATCCGACTTATTTTCTTCAACCACGGTAACCACTGTATCTTCATTGACAAAGCGAGTGATGTCATCGATGTGTCCATCGGTATCATCACCTACAATGCCATCGCCCAGCCAAAGGATGTTAGAAACACCATAGTAATTGATCAAATATTCTTCAACCTGTTTTTTGTTGAGGTGTGGGTTTCTGTTTTTGTTCAATAAGCAAGCCGTGGTGGTGAGCAACGTTCCTTTTCCATTAAATTCTACCGAGCCTCCTTCCATCACAATGCCTGGATGAACGACCGGAATGCTATAATTATTTGCAATGAGAGTTGGTATCACATCATCCAAATCAAAGGGAGGATATTTTCCTCCCCATGCATTGTAGCCCCAATCCACAATCATCTTTTTCTTCTCTTTTGTGTTGATCAAAAACGCAGGGCCATGATCGCGGCACCAGGCATCGTTGGTAGGATGAAAGAAAAAGTGGATTTTCCTGAAATCCGCCCTCACTTTTTGTAGATGAGAAATAGCAAAGTCTTTCATCTTTTCATCAACCACATTGATGTTTACTTTCTCACCTTCGGCCACGAGCTTGATAAATTCCGCATACACAGGAAAAACAGTTTCAATTTTTCCGGGCCAAGATGCTTCCTTGTGCGGCCAGCTTAGCCAGGTAGCAGTGTGTGGTGCAAATTCCGCAGGAAAGTGATAGCCGAGTTGTTTGGGAGTATTCATGGCAGTTGGCAGTCTGCAGCTTGCAGTCAGCAGTTGTTGGCGTCACCTGCCTACTGCTGTCTGCCTACTGCCTACTTTTAAAATTAGTCTTCGTCAATAAAACGTTTGGTGATCGGCTGGTATGAATCTATCCTCCTATCGCGCAGGAAAGGCCAGTGTGTGCGGTAACTATCGGTCTTATTCAAATCTATTTCAGTCACCTTGACTTCTTCATGCTCGTGTGATGCTTTATAAAGAATGCTGCCGAACGGATTGGTGATGAACGATCCTCCCCAAAATTTCATCGCACCGTTTTGTTCAAGGCCCACGCGATTCACGCTCACCACATGCAACCCATTGGCCACCGAATGGCTGCGCTGAATGGTTTGCCAGGCATTGTATTGCTCGGTGTTGGTGGCTTCATCTTGCGAAGTGGCCCAGCCGATGGCGGTTGGATAAAATAAAATTTCTGCACCCATCAGTGCTGTGATGCGGGAGGCTTCGGGGTACCACTGATCCCAACAGATAAGCACACCCAGGGTTGCAAATTTTGTTTTGAAAACTTTATAACCAAGATCGCCCGGTGTGAAATAAAATTTTTCGTAGTAAGAAGGATCATCAGGTATGTGCATTTTGCGGTACTTGCCCAGGTAACTTCCATCGGCATCCAGCACGGCAGTAGTGTTGTGATAAATCCCCTGTGTACGTTTTTCAAAAAGCGAGGCGATGATCACAACGCCCAACTCTTTAGCCAAAGCACTCAACGTTTCTGTGGATGGGCCTGGGATTGCTTCAGCAAGTTTAAAATTTTCATACTCCTCAACATCGCAGAAATACAGCGAGGTAAACAATTCCTGTAAGCATACGATCTGCGCACCGCCAGCGGCTGCTTCTCTTATCTTCTTAATGGCCTTGCTTAAATTTTCTTCTGGCTGTTTGGTGCAGCTCATTTGCACCGTGCCGATTTTTACTGTCTTCACAGTCGCGTTGGTTAAAAAGTAAGTCGTAAAAATAAGGATTTTAATATTTAAACAGATCACAGTTTTATCGCCCTCACCATCTCGCGCTTGCCGGGTGGGCCTGGCAACGATTCCACTACCATGCCCAACGATTTAAGGTCGCGCTTTAATTGGCCCTTGGCACAGTAGGTTACAAACACCCCACCGGGTTTTAAGGCCTTCACCACCTTGTCAAGTACCTCAAGCTCCCACATCTCAGCTTGCTTGTTTGGGGCAAACGCATCAAAGTAAATCAGATCGTAATGCGAAGGCAAGAGTTCAACTTTTTGAATGGGCTTTTCAATTTTAAAGAGGGAGAAATGTATATTGATCACACACCATTTTTGCCAACTGGCCTCGTGAATATCGTTGAAAAAATTGTTCGGATCAGGGTAATTCAGGTTAGTCCAAATTTCTTTTGGGAGAGGATTTGTTTCCACGGAAGTGTAGGCAACGTGTATATTGTTTTTTTCTGCTTCGGCCAATGTGAGCAGCGCATTGAGCCCCGTGCCAAACCCCACTTCAAGAACAGAAATTGATTTTGGTGTTTGTGTTTTTAATAAATGGTTAAACCCATGCTCGATAAAAACGTGCTGCGATTCCCTTACCGCCCCATGCCGCGAATGGTACGTTTCATCGAGGGCTTCGTTGAGCAGCGAGTGGCTGCCATCGCCTGTGACTATAATTTTAATCTTCTCCAAAACTGATTTGTGTCATGCCCTGATTAGCAAGGCAATATTACCTTTAAACACAATATGAAAATAAGCCCTCCTGCCAATAGGCACTTGATTTTGTTGCAATATGTTTTTTTTATTTCCACTACGCTGTATTTCGGAAGGGCTTTATTTGTGCCCCTTTCATTTGCCGTTTTGATCAGTTGTATTCTCTATCCCGTCTGTGTGTGGTTGGAGAAGCACAAACTGAAAAGGATGGGTGCGGTGCTGACAAGTATTTTCGCCCTCACCATACTTTTTTCATTCGTGGTAGTTTTGATGATTAGCCAACTGAAGGGTTTTTTTAACGAGTGGCCCGAACTGCAATCCAAGCTTTTGAATTCGGTGGAGGAGGTGAGCCGATGGCTTACATCAAATTTCAATTTTGAAAAAGAAAATCAACTTGCCTGGCTAAACAATTTTCTCAACGAATCGGGTGGCAATGCCATGTCCATTGTTACCAAAACAGTTTCTGCATCGGCAGTGGGGGCGGTGCTGTTTATTCTTATTCCCATTTATTCGGTGCTGATCCTTTATTACAGGCACAAGTGGCTCGAAGTGTTGTATCGCTTGTTTCCCACCGAAGGCAAAGAACGCATTAGGGAAATTGTGAAGCTGAGCATTGAAGCCTACTACAGTTTTATAAAGGGAATGGCATTGGTGTATCTGATCGTTGGGATACTCAATAGCACGGGGCTCTATTTGCTGGGCATACCTCACGCTATTTTATTTGGGTTCGTTGCCGCAGTGCTCACCTTTATACCCTACATCGGCATTTTGGTGGCTTCGCTTTTGCCAATTTCCATGGCGTGGATCACGTACAATTCAATTTGGTATCCACTTGGCGTGATTGGTATTTTTGCCGTGGTGCAATACTTGGAAGCAAATTTGATTTTTCCTTTGGCCGTGAGCAGCCGCTTAAAGATCAATGCCTTGGTGACGATTGTGGTGATCATAGCCGGTGGATTGATCTGGGGATTTTCGGGTATGATTTTGTTTATCCCTTTTTTGGGGATACTCAAACTCGTGGCCGATCGCACACCGTCATTAAAAACGCTGGCCGTGATTTTAGGAGATGAAAAAGATTTAGCCTAATCTTTTCTGATCAATGCCACCGCATAGGCATTCACGCCTTCTTCGCGGCCAATGTAACCGAGACGCTCGGCCGTGGTGGCCTTGATGGAAATATCGTCTTCGGAAATATTCATTAACGGGGCCAGCACTTTTTTCATTTCAGAAATGTAGGGGTTCACCTTCGGGGCTTCGAGGCAAAGCGTGCAGTCAACGTTTTCCACGCTCCATCCTTTTTCCGAGAGCATGCGTATCACATCTTTCAAAAAAAATTTGCTGTCCATGCCGCTCCACTGCGGGTCTTTGTTGGAATAGTGAAACCCAATGTCGCGAAGGTTGGCCGCGCCCAACAGGGCATCGCAGATGGCGTGGATGAGCACATCGGCATCCGAATGTCCAACGGCACCTTTCGTGGCCGCAAGTTTTATTCCCCCCAGATAAAAATCGCGACCTTCCTCCAAGGGATGAACATCAAAACCAAGTCCTACACGGATTTTCATTTATGCTTTTGTTCAAGTGATGAGTGTACGTTTTACTTTTGTAAAAATACAGCATTGCAAAGGTTCTTTGATAATTGATTTCATTTCTTCAAGAGTTTTTTAACGGCTGCAATGTGGTGCCTTACCTGCAAAAAAAATATGACCGATGTTATTCAGGTTGTGGATTTTATTTCACGCTTATCATCCATACCTAACTCCCCTAAATAAATAGCGCGTGATAAATTGGGGTTAGTGTTTTCGTTGCAACGATAATCCGCACACTATAACTACCTTTGCCTCTGGTAACCCGATCGGTTCACCATCGGCACACAAGGAACCCAAACAGAAAAATAAATGCGCATAATTTTAGTACTCCTATTCTCGGTTCTTTTCTTTTTGCCTTCTTTCCTCTTCGCACAAAATAATTCTGTTACCATATCCGGTATTGCAAAAGAAACAAAATCCAAAACCGCACTGGCCTACGTGAATGTGGTGCTGAAAACAGAAAAAGACTCAGCTTTTGTAACAGGCACTGTAACCAATGATGATGGAAGATTTACGATTTCCAATATCAAACCCAATAGCTATGTATTGGAATTTTCATTTGTAGGGTATGTCACCAAGAAGCAACCCCTGTATGTAGGCAACCTTACCACATTTTTGGATGTGACCACCATTGAGCTTGAGGAAGATGTGGCAACCTTGAATGAAGTGGTGATTGAAGGAGAACGTGAGGGCCTTTCGAACAAAATGGATAAGAAAACTTTTTCGGTGGCCGATAACATTAGCCAAAGCGGAGGCTCGGTACTTCAAGCCATGCAAAACCTGCCGGGTGTTACGGTGCAAGAGGGGAAAGTGCAACTGCGCGGCAGCGACCGCGTTACCGTGTTGATTGACGGCAAGCAAACTGCCCTCACTGGATTTGGCAACCAAACTGGTTTGGACAATTTGCCCGCCTCGGCCATCGATAGGATTGAGGTCATCAACAACCCATCGGCCAAGTACGATGCAAACGGAAATGCAGGGATCATCAATATCATTTACAAAAAAAACAAGCAAGAGGGCTTTAATGGAAAAGCTGGCTTCGCCACGGGGCTGGGTGCGCTTTGGGTGAGGAAGGAAAATTTTCCCACCATCAGGCCACAGTATCAGATGACGCCAAAAATAAATCCATCGCTGTCGCTCAACTATCGGCAACGTAAAATAAATGCGTTTTTCCAAGGTGACTATCTCTATACGGAAACGCTGAACAAGAATGAATTTGTCGAGCGGAGATACGAGGACGGAACCGTAATCAATCAGCAAACAAAAAGAAACCGGAACACCACATTCATAACCACCAAGGCCGGCATTGATTGGGCCCTCAATGAATTTGACATGCTTACCATATCGGGCTTGTTTGGCAGCGAAAAAATCATCGACCGTGGCGATGAGCCTTTCTTCAACAGTAATTTTTCTGAACGCTTGCGCCTTTGGCAATTTTTG
>JANOQB010000527.1:0-8013 GCA_031422215.1 Cytophagales bacterium
GAATACTTACCTCCGGTTTCACCGGAGGCTCTTCAAATTCTAGCCCTTCGGGCTCGTGCAATTTGTCATGCACCCGTTCTATTTGGGTCTGCCAAGCAAATCGCCCAGAAGATCGTCAATCAGTCCACGCCAATTTCCCCACTAATGCCCTTGGTTCACTTCGCGGTATGTATAGATACAACTGTTGGCCTCAAGCACATCTTTCATTTTCCTTCCTTCGTTGCTTGCGTCATTGAACAGGCCCGAAGTCATGGATATTTTCATTTTTGGATTGGCGGGACTGGAACAGAGCGAATAAATCTGGGGCCGTGTGTAAAATGCTGGCGACTGAATGCCCGCCATACCAAACACTTCGGGCCTGGCAAAAGCGAAATAGGTAGCGGTGAGCCCGCCCATGGAGGTGCCCATGATGGCCCGGTGCTGTGGTTCGCTGATCACCGGATAGTCCTTCTCGATTTGCGGGATTAATTCTTGTGTGAAAAACTCCAGGTATTTTTCATTCATGGCCAACTCTTGCATTCTCCGGTTGTTGGAACGGTTCACAGGTTCGCGGTGATCAACAAACAACGCAATAACAGGAGTGATTTTTTTGTCCTCAATAAGGTTGTCCATCACGGTGGTCATGTTGCCAAGTTTTGGGTGGAGATATTCGTAGCCATCGGTGATATAGAGGGAAGGAAATTTTTCTGATTTGGAAAAACCATGTGGAAGATAGACCGAATAAGTCACTTGATATCCAAGCACTTTGCTGTGAAGGAGCACATCGGTTATCAGTGTGCCACGGTGGTTATTTTTTCGTTCCAATTGGGCAGGGTCTTCCTTCCAATTGGGCATGCGCAGTTCTGAGTTGGGGCTTCCACCGCCCACGCCCGACCATTGTTGAAATTTGTTCTCGGGATCAAGAATCCAGTGTGTTCCATCAAGAAGGATTTTATAATCAAGCCGGGCATCTTTTGGAAAGGAAGTTTTCAATAGCCAGATGTCTGTGCCTTCAATTTGTTTCCCTTTGTTGTTGAAAGTTTTTTGAAAGCCCCATCCGTTGAAGTCGCCCATCCACTCCACCGTGTTGGCCGGGCCGCGATAGAAAAAATAAACAGAATCTTCCACAATCAAGGGTACTTGATTGGCGGAGGTCATCGATGTCCACCAGATTTGTGCGCGGTCTTTTAAATAGGCATCGCTTGCCTTGGATAAGGTGGCAAGTTCGTGAGCGCGATCTTTTAGGAGGTGATAGTCTTGGGCAGGGGCATCAAGAATAGGAAACAACAGACAAAAGGAAACTATCAGATGTCGCATCGTATTTTTATCCATTTTTTATAACCACTTCGTCAAGGTCGTCAACCCGCAGGCTTAGCAATGCTGCGATGCCCATGGAAATGCCTCCACACACCAAAATAAAAATCGGTTGGCCATTGAACAGGTGAGTGAGCATGAACCCTAAAATGGTGCCAGCAATAATTTGTGGGATCACAATAAAGAAATTGAACACGCCCATGTAGTAACCCATCTTCTCTGCGGGAAGTGAACCTGAAAGCATGGCATAAGGAATTGATAGAATGCTGGCCCAGGCAATGCCTACCCCAATAATAGAAAACCACAACCAGAATGGGTCTGAAATAAAATAAAACGAAATCAATCCAATTCCCCCACACATCAAAGCTATGAAATGAGTCATTCTCCTGCTGGTATATTTTGCTATGATGGGCAGCATAAGCGCGGCTAACGCAGCAATGCCATTATAAATCCCGAATAGTTTGCCTACCAGATCGGCTCCATCGTTGTAAGCCTGCGACATTGGGTCTGTGGAATTAAAAATATAACTAGTCACTGCGCTGGTGGTGTAGATCCACATAGCGAACAACGCAAACCACGAAAAGAATTGAACGTACGCAAGTTGAATCATGGTCTTGGGCATCGTATTAAAATCTTTAACGATATGCACAATGCCTAAATAACTTTTTCCTTGGCCGATGTATGCCGCAGCAAGGGAATGGACAATACCAAATATCGCCAAGCCAAGCCCTAGCACAAACAGCTCCTTTTCCAACTTTGCAAAATAAACAACTAAGGAAATTAAAAGGCCAAGTGCCAAAAGTAGGATACCGGTTTTTTGGAACTTTGAGCGACTCGCCTCTTCATTGTCAATTTTTCTGTGTTCACGGTTTCTTAGTTTATCTTCGCCAACTTTTGTGGGAGGATATTCTTTTGTTGAGAACACAGTCCACATTACTGTAACAAAAAGCATAAAAGCCCCAATGTAATAGCTATACTTAACTGAATCAGGAATGGTTCCTTCAACGTCAGATACATTTGAGATTCCAAACCAGTTGTTGAAAATAGTTGGCAGGAAAGATGCAACGATTCCTCCCGTGCCAATAAAAAAACTTTGCATGGCAAAACCTGTAGTACGTTGTGAGGGTGGAAGCAGGTCTCCCACAAAAGCCCGAAAAGGTTCCATGCTGATGTTGATGGATGCATCCATTATCCAAAGCACGCCAACGGCCATCCACAATGTAGGGGAGTTGGGCATAAGGCAAAGGGTAATGGAAGCGAGCAATGCGCCCACAGCAAAGAAGGGTCTTCTTCGTCCCCACGTTTTGTGCCAGGTGCGGTCGCTATAATACCCAATGATCGGCTGCACGATCAATCCGGTAATGGGTGCAGCAAGCCAATACATGGCAAGATTTGCTGTGTCGGCACCCATCGTTTCAAATATTCGGCTGGTGTTTGCATTTTGCAAGGCAAACCCAAACTGTATTCCCAAAAACCCAAAGCTCATGTTCCAGATTTGCCAGAAGCTGAGGCGGGGTTTAAATGCTTGTTGTTGGCTCATATATTATCCGTGTGATAGTGCTGTTTCTTGTTGGCAGTTGACTTCAAATTTACAGAGTAAACAAAGTTGCATTAAAAATTCTCAATTGTTCATTGTCCCATATCAATTTTATCAGTGGCCCATCAAAGCCTTCACCACGTTATTTCAATTCTGGATTTTGAATAAGGGCATGTGGCCTCCAAAACATTTTCTTCTCCCATCGACTCCGGATCCGTGAACGGGTCATATTTTTCAAGAAGTGAAAAGAAGGAATGTGTTTGATGTGCCGCTGTTTGTTTAATGCCGTTGAATGACACCTCGCCTATGGTGGTCCCATGCCATACTATTTTTATGGTTTTAAAATCAGGCTGAAAATCTCCCTCCTCGGCACCCACCACAATTTTATTTTCTTTTGCGTGATATTGAATCAACCGCTTGGTATAATTTCCTTGCTGATAATCGAACGTCTGCCCATCATCAGTATAGTAAAGGAATTCGCTGGATTCATTTCCACAATAAATATGAAGGATCAATTCTTCTTGTTTGATGCCTGTGTGGGCTGTGGTCTTTTGGGTGGGGATCACACTGCCGGCTTTGATGAACACAGGCAGTTTGTGAATAGGTGTCTCCACAATAATTTCATGATCGCCACTGAATATTTTTCCTGTATATAAATCAAACCAATCGCCAGCAGGCAAAAATACTTTTAGCAGGTTGCGGTTGCTTTCCACAGGTGCCACCAAAATGCCTGGTCCAAATAAATATTGATTTTGATACAGCCCATTATATACGCGTGGGTCGTGTGTATAATTTATGGCCAACGATCGCTGCACCGGCATGCCCGACATGGATGCTTCGTAGAACAAGGAATAGATATAAGGCATCAACTGATAGCGGAGCGAGATGTAGTTTCGGCAAATCTGTTCTACTTCTTCACCGTACGACCACGGTTCGCTGTCACGCGTATTGATCATCGTGTGGGCACGGAAAAAAGGGGAGAGGGAAGCGAGCGACATCCAACGTGCAAAAAGTTTGGGGTTTGCTTCACCTACAAATCCACCAGCATCATATCCGGCAAAGGCGATCCCCGTAAGGCCCAGGCTGTTTACCAAGCGCACGCCCAGCAGCATGTGTTCGTCATACGAAACATTATCGCCCGTCCACACGGCTGCATAACGTTGCACACCCGAAAACCCGGAACGTGTAAGGTTAAAGGGGCGCTTGCCATTCAATAATTTTTTGGTGCCTTCGTATGTGCTGCGTGCCATCTGAAATCCAAACACGTTCCTTCCTCTGCGTGATGTGGCTTTGTTGCCTTCAAAGTCATATTCAAGATGTTCGGGCAATGCCTGGCCCCAGGTGGAAATTTCGTTCATGTCGTTCCAAAACCCCTCCACGCCCAAGTCCACATACCCTTTAAATTTTGATCCCCACCATTCGCGCGTGGCTGGGTTTGTGAAATCGGGAAAGTGACACCAGCCTGGCCACACCTGGCCTTGATAATTTTCCCCATCCGGATACTTTATGAATACATTTTTTTTTATGCCATCATCATAAGGCTCGTAGCCTTCCTCCACTTTAATGCCCGGATCGCACATGATCACAATATGAAAGCCCAACTCGGCCAAGGCGCCCATCAATGCTTTGGGGTCCGAGAAGTTTTTTTTGTCCCACGTAAAAATTTTGTATTTGTCCATGTAGTGAATGTCAAGCACAATCACATCGGCAGGAATATTTCTTTCACGAAATGTTTGGGCCAGCGTGAGTACTTCCTTGTCGGGATAATAAGAGTAGCGGCATTGTTGGTAAGCAATGCTCCACAAGGGTGGCATCTCCATCCTTCCCGTAAGGTGCGTGTAGTGCTGGATTATCTCTGCAACCGAAGCCCCATAGATGAAATAGTAATTCATTTCACCGGCATCGGCAGCGAAACTGGAGAAGCGGTTGTTGGAGGCACCAAAGTTGAAAAAGGTTTTGTGGGTGTTGTCAAAGAAAATCCCATAACTCAAGTGGTTGTGAACACCAATATAAAAGGGTGTGGAGCAATAGAGTGGGTCGGACCCAGCGTGGTAAGCATATGCATCGGTAGTCCAGTTTTGATAGGCGGCACCTTTGCGGTCGAGCGGACCGGTTTTTTCGCCCAGGCCCATGAAGCGCTCACCGGGTTGCAATTTTTTGTAAGTGGCAACCTGTTCGCCAACCCATAAAGTGCCAAACACATCGTCTTCATTGATAACAACACCATTCAAATCCCGAAAGGAAAAACGTACCGGGTCTTTTGAAATATATAGAGAACAAGCAGATGTTTTGATTGTCAGGCTCTGCGTATTTTCAGATATTTCAAAATGAACATCGGCTGGCTTGCTCACTACCGAGTAAGAAAAATCTTCAAAGGTTTCATCTACGGTTGCGCTTATGCGGATGATTGATTGGGTATAAACCAATACTTTGAATTTCCCAAAGGTGGTTTCAGCGTGTATGCCGGATGGGATATTTTTGTAGGAAATAAATTTCCCTAAACTTTTGCCCGTTGCTTGCTTGAATGTGGAGGTCATGAAATTTTGAAATAATTTGTAGTTCAAGTAACCTCAATTATGGTCACTTAACCTAACAAAGTAGCTTCAAAAGATCAGAAAACGATTGCGTTATTTTTTCTTCGCCTGACTTTTCAGGGAGGATTCCCTGATGATGAGTTTTGTCTTTAGGATTTTCGTTTCAGGCTGAAGTTCAAAATCTTCCTTTCCGTTCATTTCAATTTGCCGAATGAGAAGGCGGGCAGCTTCCTGGCCCATTTCAAAGCCGGGTTGGTCCACCGTAGTAAGAGAGGGTTCCAGCAGTTCACCCAGAAACCAATTGCTAAAACCAACCACGGCAATATCCTGTGGGATTTTCAGCCCTTTTTCTTTTATCGCCTTCATGGCACCCATTGCCATCGGGTCGTTATTGGCGAATATGGCATCAGGCAGCACAGGGAGTGAAAGCAGTTTGTTGGCAATTCTTTTTCCTTCCTCGAAAGTGCCCGATGCACAACTTACAATCAAGTCATCAATAATTTCTAAGTTGTGCTCTTTAAGCGCATCGGTGTATCCGCGAAATCGTTCTATACTGATGATCAGGTTTGGCGCGCCATTAATGTGTGCAATTCTTTTGCACCCTTGCTCAATTAAATGGGTAACAGCCTCTTTTGCCCCGGCATAATCATCAACAATCACCTTGCTCGATGTGGGACTGTTATACATCCGATCATAAAACACAATGGGAATGCCTTTTGAAATGATGGATTCGATATGATCGAAATTCGTTGTTTCCCTTGAGATAGAGAGCAACATGCCATCCACCCGACTGTTGAAAAGGGCTTTAAGATCGGTCAACTCCCGTTGATACGATTCATTGGATTGCGCCAAGATAACGTTGTAGCCGGCCGTATAGGCTACATCCTCAATACCGCTGATGACCGTTGAGAAAAAGAAGTGAACGATTTCGGGTATGATCACCCCGATGGTGTTGGTTTTCTGTTGCCTGAGATTGAGCGCGACAATGTTAGGCTGATAATTGAGTTTTTCAGCAAGTTCGTTTACCGCTTTTTTGGTTTGAACGCTGATATCAGGATGGTCTTTGAGCGCACGTGATACGGTGGAAGGTGAAATGCCCAGTTCGCGGGCTATGTCTTTGATGGTTACTTGCGCGAATTTCATTACGTGTTGCTCTTAATAAAAAAATATTTCTACCCAAAATTTGCAAACGGTTGCGAATCCGTTTTCACGAAATTTAACTGAATAAATTGAAAACAAATGGTTATCAATTGGGTTTTTACTTCTATACTTGACCCCGGATTCTAATTTCGTCAATTGGGCGCAATTTACAATTCCAAATCAGAATCCGAGAGGTATTTTAAAAACAACAATTAAACCCTAAACAATTAAAGTATGACCAAATTGTATCTGTTAGTTCGCAGGTATGTCGCGGTTCTTCTCGTTTTCGGAACTCTGGTGAGTTTCGCACAGGAGAGAGTCGTGACAGGAAAAGTAACGTCAGCCGATGACGGATCAGGAGTTCCCGGAGTAAACATCTTGGAAAAAGGCACTACCAATGGTACCGTGTCCGATTCCGATGGAAATTTCAGGATCAGTGCAGGAAGCAATGCCACCTTAGTTTTTTCTTTTGTTGGCTATGTAACCCAAGAAGTGGCGGTAGGATCGCAAAGTTCAGTGAATGTGAGTTTGCTGTCTGATGTGACTGCACTTAGTGAAGTGGTGGTGACGGGGTATGGAACGCAGGATAAAAAGGAAATTACCAGTTCCGTTGTTTCCCTCAGTGAAAAAGAATTCAACAAAGGTAACATCAATGACCCTTCTCAATTGTTGGCAGGTAAAGTTCCAGGGCTTAGTATTTACAACCGCGGTGGCGATCCAAACTCCAATGCTACAATTCGCTTGAGAGGTATTTCTACTATTGGTTCCAACACGGAACCATTGGTTGTAATTGATGGAGTTATTGGTGCATCGTTGTCAAGCGTTGATCCCAATGATATTGAAACAATCAACGTTTTGAAGGATGGATCAGCTGCTGCTATTTATGGTAGTCGTGGTTCCAGTGGTGTAATTCTTGTGACAACTAAAAGAGGTTCTAAGAGAGGAGATGCAATGTCTGTTGAATATAACGGTTATGTAGCGTCTGCAACACCTTTCAGAATGCAACCTAATATGAGTGCAAGCGCATATATTGCCGCAGGTGGTAACAACCTTGGTTCTGTTACCGATTGGCAGGATGCAGTAACCAGACCAGGCGTTTCAAATGTTCATAACATTGCGGTTTCTGGAGGCTCAAAAAATACCACCTTCCGTATGTCAACCAACTTTAGAGATATTAATGGTATTCTTGAAAAGTCTGGTTTTGACCAGGTTAATACAAGGGCAAATTTGTCACATTCAGCACTGGCTAATAAGCTAAAAATTGATCTTAACATGTCATTAACCAATCGTAAGAGCAATTTCTCGTTTAATGATGCTTTACGATATGCGGTACTTTTCAACCCAACAGCACCAATCAGATTTGATAATGGTGATTATTATCAAGCAATCCTGTTTGATAACTTTAACCCGGTAGCCATACTGGAGCAAAACAAGAATGAGGGTAAGAGAAAGAATATCAATTACAATGCAAAAATTGATTATTCAATTGTAGATAACCTTACTGCAACT
>JANOQB010000528.1:0-5952 GCA_031422215.1 Cytophagales bacterium
TGCTATGGGATGTAGAGGAACAACGTGCAGTGGATATGAAAAAAGAGAACAGCTATTCCCTCAACGGAAAGAAATCCAAAACCTTTAGGGCATTCTATGGCAACAAGGAATTTATTGATGGCAAGACTGCGGTCAGTTCATTACTTGTTCACAGCCTATCGCCCAACCCAACCAACGGGCAAACCAAGATTGGTTTCTCCTTGCCGGGAACAGAAGAAGCTACCGTGCAAGTGCGTGTGCTCAACATGATGGGGCAAGCTGTGGCCGCAGTGTTTGATGGCTCGTTGCCAGGAGGTTACAATGAAGTGACCTGGAGCGGAAAAGATAATTTGGAGACAAAGCCAGCCGGAGGAATTTATCTGGTGGAAATACGCGCCCTCAATCAAACCCGGGTAGCGAAGTTGATAATTAATTAAAATGGAATTCTTACACTTAAAAAATAATGTTATGAAAAAGTTGATGGTCCTGTTAGTTGGCATAGCAACCGTACTTGGCGCACATGCCCAAACCGTAACCACGCGCACTAATGATTTCGAAGTTGATTTCAGCAACCCCGCCAAATTGGTGAACACCACTGTTCCTTCAATCCGGTGGGTAACTCCTATTATGGAGACAAACTATTCGCAGGAGGGCAAATACAATATCAAGTTTGAAGTAGATGCGGCCACGCCCATCAAGCACGTGGTAATAGCACTGAAAGAAACCGCAGAGTCTGTAGCGCGCGGTTCGCAAACCATTAAACCCGAGGCTTCCGAAAACCTTCACATGGTGATTGAAAAAACACTCAACCTGATGGATGGCGAAAACGTGGTGGAGGTAGTAGCCGAAAACATAGACGGCATAAAAACATTCAGCAGCAAGCGGGTGACCATTGGCAGTACATCGCTTACCGATGCGGCCAAACTGAACCGCACAGATTATGCGCTCGTGTTTGCAACCGACAAGTATGATAATTGGACAGGTTTGGTAAACCCGGTGTTTGACTCCCGTACTATTTCCGATGAACTGAGAAAAACCTATGGCTTTAAAGTGGAACTGGTGGAAAACGCTAGCCAGTCGGAGATTCTGAGAAAGATAAGAGAGTATGGAGAAAAGAAATACCAGCCCCTGGACCAGTTACTGATTTTCTTTGCCGGGCATGGCACCTACGACCAGACTTTTGGTGAAGGCTTTGTGGTAACGCGCGAGTCGTTGCTGAATGACGAAGCCAAGACTACTTATCTTTCTCACAACCGCCTGCGCTCCATTGTAAACAACATTCCATGCGAGCACATTTTCCTGAGCATGGATGTTTGCTTTGGCGGCACGTTCGACCAGGCCCTTGCTTCATCACGTGGAGCGGAAGAGGAAGCCTATAAAGAACAAAACCAAAGTGAGTTCATCACGCGCAAGCTAACCTACAAAACGCGCAAGTTTTTAACATCGGGAGGCAAGCAATATGTATCCGATGGGATACCCGGCAAGCACTCGCCCTTTGCCAAAAACTTTATTGATGCCTTGCGTTCGCGCGGTGGCCGCGATGGCATCCTTACCCTTCCGGAGATTTTCACCTATGTTGAAAAACTGAAAATAGTGCCGCGCTTCGGAGAATTTGGCGACAATGCACCGGGCAGCGATTTTATTTTTGTGGCGCGGTAGGTAAACTTTTCTTGCAAAGATCAAAAAAGGTGTGCCAGTGCTCACCTTTTTTTGTTTTGTGCTGCGGCCGGGTTTCCACGCAGAGGGCGCAAAGATAATCAACGCAAAGAAGCCCAGAAGTGCTTCTCTGCGTCCTTTGCGTGAAAATGGCTCCGGCAAGGTGAATCTTTTTTTGTTTTGTTCTTCTGTAATAACTTGTGCTTATGTTAAAAAAGATTTTGGTCTTCAGTCTTTTGGTTTTAATCTCCTCTGGCCTATCAGCACAAACCGGCAATTATTTTCTATCGCACTACTCACCCCCCGATGAGCGCATCGACTTTCGCAGCCACGATATGGTGCAGGACAGCCAGGGCGAAATTTATTTTGCCAGCAAAGCAGGAGTCCTTGAATTTGATGGGCACAATTGGAAATTGATCCCGATGCCCGGTGCTGCTTACACGTTGGTGGTTCAAGGCACCGAGGTGCTTGTTGGCGGAATCACCGGTGGAGGAAAACTTAGCGCCAAGCGACAAAGCCCCCGCACCTATCAGATATCTTCCGAAATACCGGGAATTTTTTCGGGCGTTTTGCACGATGGCAAGGCATACTTTTGCAGCGAAGATCAATTGGTTGTTTACTCACTTGCTTCACAATTGGTGGAAACAACGCTCACCAACACACCAGCATCCGGAAAATTCTTAGGGGCTTTCAATCTGGGCGAGACGGTTGTAGTGCGCTCGGAATTGCAAGGGCTTTTAAAAATTAAAGACAGCACACTCCTTCCCCTTGATTTTGTTCACCAGGATTTGATTTTTTCCATCGCATCGCCTTCACAAAAATCGTATTTGATTGGCACCCAGAGCAACCGGGTTTTTATTTTGAAGGACAGTGTATTGATGGAAGTTGTGCTTCAGGAACCGGGATTTCTTGCGCGCAATTTATTGGTTGATGGTGTATGGGCCTCCGAAAACGTATTGGCCTTGGGCACACTGCGTGGCGGTGTGATTTTTATCAATGTACTAACGGGGGCCACTGAAGAGATAGTGGACTACGCCAGCGGCCTGCCCGACAATGAAGTGTTTAGTTTAATGACTGACCGCAATGAAGGTGTGTGGGCAGCGCATGAGTATGGGTTCACCCGCATAGCTCCCAGCATCCCATTTCGCTCCTTCGACACCTATGCCGGTTTGCGGGGCAACTTGCTTTGTGCCCTATCATTTCAGGATAAATTATATGTTGGCACCACCCTCGGTTTGTTTCTGCTAACGCCTACCGGTGCAGGCAATCCAATTAAAACTTTTGAATTTCAAAAGATAAAATCAATTCAAGGGAAAGTAACTCAGTTATTGGAAATCAACAAGAGCTTGTTGGCAGGAGGTGCCAGTGGTTTGTTTGAAGTACAAGGTGCGAATGCGAAACCCGTTGTGAAAGATCCGGTACGCCATGTGAGATTATCTTCTGCAATGAACCAGGTCTTAGTGAGCACCATGGCGGGGGTTGTAAAAACATTTGACCCGTTACCAAAAGGATGGAAGGAGACCCACCTGCTGGATACACTAAAGACTATTGTCAGCGATATTTTTGAGGATAATTTGGAGAACGTGTGGCTATGTGGCACCACCGCTATTTTCAAAATTGAAACAGTTGATAACCAAATCGCAGACATAATCAAATATCCAGTACAAAATCCTACCCAAGACGAAATTCTTGGGCTTGCCTTTGGCAACGATGTGTATGTGGTTTCTTCCGGGCAGTTTAAGCGGTTCACCGGATCGGGATTTGAGAAATACGATTCCCTTTCCGGAGGCCGCAGGTATTTTTCTTCGGCAGGAAATTTTTGGTTTTATGATGGGGCAAAATGGCGAACGGTGGAACGCAAATTCCAATCCATGAAATTGGAGTGGCTGGGAATTTTCTCAAGCCTGCGCTACGTGGCATCCGATAACATCAGCGGGGGCTTGTGGGTAATCACCGATAAAAATCAACTGTATAGGTTTGGCAGTCCATCCGATTCCACCGAAGTGCTTTATCCGTTGTTTCTCCGCGAGGTGAAGGGAAAAGAAATAAAATTGACGCAAGAGGTTTTGGTGGAGCAGTCGGAAGGAGCTTTCTCATTTGAATTTATCCGACCGGCATACATTGGTGTGCACGCAACCCAATATCGGTACATGGTAAAAGGGCTTGGCACCCAATGGTCGGCTTGGTCTTCAACAAACAACATTGTCCCGTTTTCTTACTTGCCCGCAGGCACTTACCAACTGGCCGTGCAATCCAAAGATGTGCTCGGTGTGGTTTCCAATATAGAACAGGTTTCCTTTCAAGTGCTGCCGCCTTACTGGAAACGCTGGTGGTTTTACGCCTTGGAATTTTTGGTGTTCAGTTTTTTGGTCTCCATCTCCATACGGCTGTCACGCAGCGATAAGCGCTACCAGTTTCTCAGCCAGGTGCTGACCATGCTCACCGTTATCATGCTCATTCAGTTTATACAAACCGCCATCTATTCCCTGATAAGCATCTATTCATTGATTGGCATTAAAAGTTCACCCGTGGTTGAGTTCCTCATTCAGGTGAGCATTGCGTTGTTGGTTTTTCCTGTGGAAATGTTGGCGCGAAAAGCCATGCAAAAAGTTTCCATCAACAAATATCCCATTCAGAAAATGTTCAATGTCGGAGAGGGTAAAAATTGAGTCATCACGGGGTGTACGAAAGTTTTTGTTGGGGATGACTAAAAAGTCAAGATCGGTCGGTGTGGCATGAGCCCTGAAAGCCTGCCGGACAGGCAGGGGTGGCATTACCAAAACGCAGGGTGAAGCCCTCCGTTGTTTAAACGGAACACTGGAATAGCCCTGAAAGGGCAGAATAATTTGTACTAATACTATACCACCCTTTCAGGGCTTCATCTTTAAAACGACAGGGCTTCACCCTGTCTTAGTAGATGCCGCCCTTTCAGGGCTAATGCCTCCAGCCTGTTGGAAATCGGCTTTAGTAGGATTTACAGACTGACTTACACCATCATCAACCCATCATCACGTTAATGACAACACTATTCAGAAATTTCATTAATTTCACAAACCTCAATAACCAAATTATGAAAAAACTTGTAGCCGCACTTCTCCTTATCTTTTTTGTTTGGGCCTGCACCACTAAGCCTGAACCAAAATCGCTTGCAGAACAAAACCCCCCTATGGAAGGCTTTGACCTGGCCGGCTCCGACCCAGCGGCTATCCAATTAGCAGACAGCATTATGCACGCCATGGGCGGACGCGAAAATTGGGACAACACGCGGTTCATCTCCTGGACATTTTTTGGGAACAGAAAATTGGTTTGGGATAAACACACAGGCCGTGTGCGCATTGAAAGCAAAAGGGATAGCTCCATTTATTTAGTGAACATCAACACCGTAGAAGGCCGCGTGAAAATAAAAGGCGAAGAAATAACGCAGCCCGACAGCTTGAAAAAAATGCTTACAAAAGCAAAGAGCATGTGGATAAACGATTCGTATTGGTTAGTGATGCCCTTCAAACTAAAAGACACCGGAGTCACGCTCAAATACATGGGTGAAGACACGTTGAAAGGACAAATGTTCAATACCTTAGTGCTTACTTTCAAAGAAGTGGGTGTTACTCCACAGAACAAATACAAACTGTATGTGGACATCAAAGACAAACTCGTGCGCAACTGGGCATTCTATAATAATTTCTATCAGGATTCGGCCAACTGGATAAGGCCGTGGGACAATTATCAGAAACATGGCAGCATCATGCTGTCGGCCGACCGCTCCGATAAAGGTGGCCCAGCCGATGTAAAAGTAGATGAGGTTTTGCCCGATGCGCTGTTTTCAGAATTTTAAATCCTCCGCAAAATGATATTGAACTTAGAAACTGTTCCTCCTTTTTATAAAAACTACGTCAAGCAAATTGAAGAAACAGATTTGCTTCAGGCCCTGCGCATTTCTGGTCATCGCTGTTTGGAGTTAGTGCATTCTATCGCAGAAGAAAAGTCTGACTTTCGCTATGAGGTCGGCAAGTGGAGTGTGCGCGAAGTGCTTTGCCACATGATTGATGGCGAGCGGATATTTTCGTACCGGGCTTTGCGCTTTGCGCGAAACGACAAAACACCCTTGGCGGGATTTGAAGAAAAAGACTACGCGCCACAGGCCAATGCGTCAGGTCGCAGTTTGCAAAAATTAGCAGCAGAAATTGCTCACCTTCGCTCGGCTACTATCGATATGTTTGAAAGTTTTACTCCCGAAATGCTGATACGAAAAGGCACGGCCAATAAAAATGAATTGTCGGTGATAGCGTTGGGCTTTATAATCGCGGGCCACGAAACGCA
>JANOQB010000529.1:0-10501 GCA_031422215.1 Cytophagales bacterium
CATTTTTATTATGTGTTTAGGTTTGTTTTTCTTTAAAAGAATTTAGAAGTCAGAATTTAGAAGTCAGAATTTTAGGAGATAGGAGTTTGGAGTTGATTACAGTTTTAATTTTACTTTGCTTTTTCTACTCGTGCTTAAATACTATCTACTATTTTTCAATCCACATCAACAATTTTTTCGCTGAGTTCAAAATATTCACTGTTGCCTTGATAAACTTTCACACTATCAACTTCAATTAACTTTTCCAATTGAACTGTCACTTTTTCGATCAGGTCAGATGTAGTGAATAAGAGCATGATCACACCGCCTTTGCGAAAATCATTTTCATTTTCATGTGCCATTAATTTTTTGATCCTCACCCTTCTACGGTTCAAAATGTTGATGATCCGGTTTAAGACTGAAAAATTATTGTCAGCTACTAGTTCTAATGTAAATTCTTGTTTCATATAATTCAGTTACAAGTTCCCTGTTTCCAGTTACCGGTATCCGGCAACCAGTAACTGGCAACTATTTACCAGGTATTTCCAAAATCACTTCTCCCACTCCTGCACCCGCTGGCACCATCGGGAACACGTTGTCTTCTTTGCCCACTACCACTTCCAAAAAATAAGATGTCTTCGCGTCAAGCATCTCCCGCATGGCTGCATCGAGGTCTTCTCGCTTCTCTACTTTTCTTGCTGTGATGTTATAGGCTTCTGCAATTTTCACAAAATTGGGGTTCTCCATTTCTGTAAACGAGTAGCGCTTGCTGTGAAACAGTTGTTGCCACTGGCGCACCATGCCGAGGAAATTATTGTTCAGTACCATGATCTTCACAGGAATTTTATACTGCATGATGGTGCCCAATTCTTGCACCGTCATCTGATAGCCACCATCGCCAATCACGGCCACTACTTGTTTGTGCGGCATGGCCAACTTGGCACCCATAGCGGCAGGAAGTGCAAAGCCCATGGTGCCAGCACCACCCGAAGTGACATTGGTGCGCGGGTTTTTGTATTTGTAATAACGGGATGTAACCATTTGGTGCTGCCCCACATCGGTAACAACAATGGCTTCTCCATTTGTTTTGTTGGATAAGCAATTGATCACTTCCGCCATCATCAATTCCTCACACTTGGGATTGAATTCATCCTTAACCACTTTTTCAAATTCGATTGTGTCCATCGCATGAAAAGTTCCGATCCAATCTGAATATTTTTTTGAGTCGCACTTTTGAGTCAGTGCGGCCAACGCCTCTTTTGCATCGGCCAAAATAAATGCCTCTGCCTTGATAATTTTATTGATCTCTGCTTTGTCGATATCGATGTGAACCACCTTCGCCTGCTTGGCGTACTTGCTCACATTGCCCGTTACGCGATCGTCAAAGCGCATCCCTATTCCTATCAGCACATCACATTCGTTGGTGTTTACATTGGTGGCATAGTTGCCGTGCATTCCGAGGTAGCCCACATAATTGGGATGGTCTTGTGGAAAAGCACCGAGCCCAAGCAATGTGGAAGCAACCGGTATTCCTGTTTTTTCAGAGAAAGCAATAAGTTCTTTTGTGGCGCCCGAAAGCAACACACCTTGCCCGGCCAAAATATAGGGACGTTTGGCATTGTTGATCAATGTGGCAGCCGCCTCAACTTGAGCGGTTTGCAAAACCGGTTTGGGTTTGTAGGTGCGAATGTGTTCGCATTTCTCATACTCAAACTCTTCGATCAATTCATTCTGTGCATTCTTAGTGATGTCGATCAACACGGGGCCCTGCCTTCCTGTTTTGGCAATGTAAAATGCTTTCGCCACAGCGGGCGCAATATCTTTTGCTTCCGTCACCTGCACGTTCCATTTCGTAACGGGAAGAGTAGTATTGATCACATCGATTTCCTGAAATGCATCTGTGCCCAGCAAATGCGCAAACACCTGGCCAGTGATGCACACTACCGGAGTTGAGTCGATCAACGCATCGGCCAAGCCCGTAACTAGATTCGTTGCACCTGGGCCCGATGTTGCCAACGCCACACCTACTTTGCCCGACACGCGCGCAAAACCTTGGGCAGCATGAATCGCTCCTTGCTCGTGGCGTACTAAAATATGGGTCAACTTATCGGCATAATCATAAAGCGCATCATACACAGGCATGATGGCACCGCCCGGATAGCCGAACATTACATCCACACCTTCGGCCACTAAGCAACGCAATAAAATTTTGGAGCCAGAAATTTTTTTTATAGTTGGTGCTACCAACACATCTACAGGCTTCTCAGTCTTCGTCAGTAACGCATCCATCGGCAGCTGTTTTTACTTGTTTGGAATATTTATAGAGAACACCACTTGTCACGCGCAGTGCCGGCTGTTTGTAATGCGACTTTCGTATCGCAATTGTTTTTTCATCCACCAATAAATTGATTTGATGTTTCCTCACATCGATTTCAATCCAGTCGTTATCTTCCACCAATCCGATAAGGCCACCTTCAAATGCTTCGGGTGTGATGTGGCCAATAACAAAACCGTGCGAGCCTCCGCTAAACCTTCCATCGGTAATCAACGCAACAGATTTTCCAAGACCAGAGCCCATGATCAAACTGGTAGGCTTCAACATTTCGGGCATGCCGGGCGCACCCTTTGGACCCACATTGCGGATCACCACCACATCGCCTTCTTTTATTTTTCCTGATTTGATGCCGTCCACCAATTCAAACTCGCCATTGAATACGCGGGCAGTGCCTTTGAATTTTTCGCCTTCCTTGCCGGTGATCTTTGCTACCGAGCCTTTCTCTGCGAGATTCCCGTAAAGGATTTGCAAGTGTCCTGTTTTTTTTATGGCACGTTCAACCGGAACAATCACATCTTGCTTTTCAAAGTCAAGGTCTTTGGCGTTGGCCACATTTTCGGCAATGGTTTTTCCCGTTACCGTGATACACTCGCCATGCAAAAATCCTTTCTGCAATAAATATTTCATTACCGAAGGCACACCTCCAACTTTGTGAAGGGCTTCCATCAAATATTTTCCACTGGGTTTAAGATCAGCAATCAACGGGGTTTTATCTGAGATGCGCTGAAAATCTTCCTGTGTGATTTTTACTCCAACACATTTTGCCATCGCAATCAAATGCAACACGGCATTGGTGGATCCGCCCAATATCATTACGATCGTGATGGCATTTTCAAATGCTTTGAACGTCATGATTTCGCGTGGCTTCAAATCTTTTTCCAACAAATGAAGGATAGCTTTTCCCGCTTCAACGCACTCGGCAGATTTTTCTTTGCTCAACGCGGGGTTGGAAGAAGAGTAAGGAAGCGACATGCCCAGTGCTTCAATGGCAGATGCCATCGTGTTGGCGGTGTACATTCCACCACACGCGCCCGCGCCCGGGCAAGAATTTTTGATGATCCCTTTGTAGTCTTCATCCGAAAGTTTGCCTTGTAATTTTTCTCCCAATGCTTCGAAGGAAGAAATGATATTCAGTTCGCGTCCTTTATAATGGCCACCGGCAATGGTGCCACCATAGACCATAATAGCGGGGCGGTTCAATCGGCCCATGGCCATCACTGAACCCGGCATATTTTTATCGCATCCCACCACGGCAATCAGTCCGTCATAATATTGCGCACCACAAACTGTTTCAATCGAATCGGCAATCACTTCGCGGCTTACTAAGGAGTAGCGCATACCTTCTGTGCCGTTGCTAATTCCATCGCTCACCCCGATGGTATGAAAAATCAATCCCACAAGCTCTTGATCCCACACGGCTGTTTTCACTTCTTGTGCCAACGCATTGAGGTGCATGTTGCAGGTGTTGCCATCGAAGCCTGTGCTCACAATGCCTACTTGTGCTTTTGTAAGGTCGTGCTCTGTCAAGCCAATACCATAGAGCATCGCCTGTGAGGCAGGTAGCGTCATGTCTTGGGTGATGGTGCGGCTATATTTGTTCAATTCCATTTTAACTTTCTAATTGAGTAAGCTTTACAAATGATGCTGGTTCCTGGATTCTTGATGCTGGCAATAAAGTCCAGAATCCAATATCCAGAATCCAGTCCATTACACAATCACATACGAGTAGCTCTTGTCCAACACAATGTTTCTGTAAGTTTCGCGGATGACGGCACTCACCGAATCTTTCCAGGGTTTTCCCATCGCTTGCCCTTCAATGGATTCGATGGGAACAATTTCGTTCATGGTGCTGCAGAAGAAGGCACTGTCGGCTTCAAATAATTCTTCGGGCCTGAAATATTTTTCCACCAAAGGAATTTCCAGTTTCTCGCAAATATCGATTACGGTTTTGCGCGTGATGCCGGGCAAAATACTTTCGGGCGGTGGCGTGAACATGATGCCGTCTTTTTCATAGAAGAAATTGGCTCCGGGCCCTTCGGCCACATAGCCGCTTAGGTCGAGGAGAATGCTGTCGTCAAAGCCGCGTTTCTTTGCTTCGGTGGTGGCAAGGATGGAGTTTACATACAAGCCGCACACTTTGGCTTCCATCGTTACGGCCTTAGGGTTGGGGCGTTGAAAAGAGGAGATGCAAACACGCTCTGGTTTCAACTTGATATGTTGATCCACTTCCCAGGCAGTGATCATCAATGAAACTCCGGTGGGGGAAGTGAGTGCCATGTTGGGGCTGCAGAAAACCAACGGGCGGATGTATGCGTTGGTCAATTCATTCCGTTCCAGTACCTGATAGGTAATCTGCGAAAGCTCTTCGGCAGTATAGCTGAAAGGTATGCCCATCAATTTGCAGCTTCTCTTTAATCGCTCGAAGTGCTCAAGGGCTTTAAAAGTTTTTATTCCATTCACTGTTTTGTATGAACGGATGCCTTCGAACACCCCATAACCATAATGCAATGTCTGACCGAATAAATCGGTGGTGGCCTCTTTCGCTTTCACATATTTCCCATCGAGAAAAAGGATTGTGTTGTCGTTGTAATACATATATTTTGAAACAATCGTTAGTTTGTTGTGATCACTATAAAACAAAACCGTCCTGACGTTTACTGTCAGGACGGTTGATAATTTCTTTTACAAAATCTTTACCGCCCCGATTCGCGGAGAACAATAATGCTAATGAGAAATAGCACAACACGGATCAAACTGATCGGTGTGTTAAAACTATATGTTGCTATGTTGCTCATTGATTTTATTGTGCGGCAGTGCAAGATGGCAAAATTTTGTGAGGGGCTGCTCTATCGTGACGAAAAAAATTAAAAAAAATATGTAACGAATGTTAGGTGGGTGTGCGACAGTTTTGTGTTTGGGACTAAAGTCCCTTCAAATTTATTATCAATTGCCACGGGCTTACTCCCCATCGAGTAACATCCTTACGATTGTAAATACTCTACTATCCCATCGCGAATGGCAGTAAAAGTTTTGATCAATGTTTCCTCTTTTTCTTCGAGCAGGGTAACGCGAAAGCCTTGCAACTCCGAACAGAAAGAAGAAATTGGCACTACGCATATTCCTTTCGCGCCAAGCAGGTAATATACAAAGCGTTTGTCGAGCGGCATGTCCTCAACTGTCCAGGTTTCTACCAACTGTTTGATTTTTGGATCTTTGATTTTCAATGTTTGATGTTGCCTCAACGTTCCATCGCGGAAGATGATGGTATTATAAAACGCACCGAAGGTTTCGTTGAACGTTAGCTGCGGAACTGTATGAAGTATATCGGCTATAATTTTACTGCGCCTTCCAATGTTGCGATTGGTTTCCTCCCGATAGGTTTTAAATCGTGGATCGCCCAAAATTTTTGGGATGGCCAACTGCGGAAGTTTAGTGGAACACACTTCAATCATCTTCGCATTATCGATAGCCTGGCACAAGCGATTGAAATCTTCATCAGTACCCCGGTTGTAATATTCCATCCAGCCACACCGTGCGCCTGGCCACGGCAGCTCTTTGGAAATCCCCTTCATGGAAATGCCTGGAATATCCTCAATAACTTCGGCCAGCGCATACGCCCTCGCCCCGTTGTAAGTGATGTTCAAATAAATTTCATCACAAATCAAGAAGAGTTTAAACTCACGGGCAATTTCCACAATCTTTTTCAAGGTCTCGTACGGATACACCATGCCTGTTGGGTTGTCGGGGTTGATGATCAGAATGCCTACCACATTCGGATTATACTTTACTTTATTATAGAGGTCGTTCAGGTCGGGATACCATTTGTTGTTGGGATCGAGTTTGTAGGTTAGTGGCTCGTGGCTGGCATGAGCAGCCTCTGCACTGGAGTGTGTAGAGTATGCAGGCGAGGGGCCAATGATGCGCGAAGTGGGCGTGATATATTGATACACTTTGGCAATGGCATCGCCAAGGCCGTTGAAAAAGCAAATGTCATCCGGACTGATCTGCACGCCTTTCCGAAAATTATTCTGCTCTGCCAAAAATTTTCGGGTATCCAACATCCCTTTTGAAGGGCAGTAGCTGTACGTTTCGTTTTGTAGAACCAGATCGGCAATGATCTGTTTGATCCACGTTGGCACCAAATGATTTTTCTGGATCGGATCGCCAATGTTTTCCCAACAGATTTCCTGCCCCAGATTTTTTATCTGTTCTGCTTTCTTTACGATCTCCCGGATTTCGTAACTAAGCTCTTTGGCTCCTTCACTTAGTAATTGCTGACGCATGTTTTAGGCATTAGGTATTAGGCATTGGGGCACTGGGCCTTAGTAGCTAGGTGTGGTAATTAAAACGCGAATGTAAAGTGTAGTTGGTCAGATAACAAAATCAAACTTCATAAACACGGAACTTGATTGTGAATGTTGGCGTATCTTTGATGCATGGCCACCTTGCACATTAAAAATATGGTTTGCAACCGCTGCGTTATGGTGGTGGGCCAGGAGTTGGAAAAACTGGGATTGCATGCGGCAAAAATAACCTTGGGTGAAATACTGCTGCAAGAAGAATCACTTTCGAAAGAACAGTTGGAGAAATTAGATGCTGCGCTCGTGGACAAAGGATTTGAGCGGATTGATGACCGGAAGTCAAGGCTCATCGAATCTATCAAAAGCAAGGTGCTGCACTTGGTTCGTCACCCCGATGGCCAAACAAGAAAATTAAATTGGTCTTCCATTCTATCCGAGGAGTTGCATTTGGAATACAATTATCTCAGCAGTTTGTTTTCATCGGTGGAGGGAATTACGCTGGAGCAATACATTATTCACCAGAAAATAGAGCGTGCCAAAGAACTTTTATTTTATGATGAACTGAACCTGACCCAGATTGCCGACCAGCTTGGCTACAGTAGCGTTGCGCATCTTTCGGGCCAGTTCAAAAAAGTGACGGGGTTCACTCCCACAGAATTAAAAAAATCGCGCACCCCAGAAAGCTCACGAAAATCCATCGACTCAATATCGTAACGGCTTGGTGAATTTGGGATGCAGTGGATTGTACTTGAATCTGTATTTTGTGGAATAGCGTTAGTACTTTTATCATTGTATAAAAAACTTAACCCCGTTGCATAATGGCAAAGCAAACTGCGAAGGAATTGATAACCATGCTGGAAGGTGAGGTAGAAACACATCTGAACGATGCGGTGAAAATTTTTCAAAACCTGACTTCCACGGAATTGCTGAAGCCCGCAGCCAATGGCGGCTGGAGCATTGCCCAATGCTTATGGCATTTGAACAGCTATGGAGATTACTACTTGCCCGAAATAAAATCGGGGTTGGCAAAAAATTTTCCAGCCAACCCTGATTTTAAAAGCACGTGGATGGGAAGTTATTTTACACGCATCATGCGGCCCGGTACTAAGATGAAAAAATACAAAGCGTTTAAAAATCACATCCCTCCTGTTGAATTGGAGGCATACCAAGTGGTTGCCGCATTCATTCATCAACAAGAACAATTGTTACTGTATTTGAAGCAAGCCCGGCATACAGACCTGAACCGGATACGCATTCCAATTTCCATTATGCGCTGGATAAAATTAAAATTAGGCGATGTGTTTCAATTTGTCATTGCTCATGACGAAAGGCATTTGCAACAGGCGAAGCGGAATTTAAGTTGATCGGGGTGAGGTTGTGAGGAGATTACAGTTTACAATTCAAATAAAGTAATTTGCGATCATTCGCCTAAGTTGTGAACATGCTGGGGTTAAAGATGTTTTAATGGACAGTATTACTTACAAAATTTTGCCATTCATCTTAAAAAGCCCAAAATGAAAATACTCCTTACCGGTTCAACGGGCTATATAGGCAGACGGCTTTTGCCCGTGTTGGTAGAGGCAGGCCATCAAGTAGTATGCTTAGTGCGCGACCAGCGTAGGTTCGATTGGGAAGATTTTTCTGCTGACTTCCTGAAAAATATTTCAGTCATTGAAGTTGATCTAACCGAGGCAAGCACGTTTTCGGCTGTCCCCTCTGACATAGATGCCGCCTATTACCTGGTGCATTCCATGAGCACTTCCCGCTTGGATTTTACCCGGATGGAGGCGGACTCTGCACAAAATTTTGTGAGCCTTATCAATTCCACAACGGCAAAACAAATCATTTACCTGAGCGGAATATTGAACGATGATATGCTTTCCGATCATTTACTATCTAGAAAAAATGTAGAAGATATTTTAAAAAAAGCTAAGCCACCGCTTACTGTGTTGCGTGCCGCTATAATTATTGGTTCGGGCAGTGCTTCGTTTGAAATTATCCGCGACTTGGTAGAAAAACTTCCAGTAATGATCGCACCCAAATGGCTAAAGACCCGATGCCAGCCTATTAGCGTTCGAAACGTGATCGAATATTTGCAGGGTGTCTTATTAAAGCCCGAAACCTTCCATCAGACATTTGATATTGGTGGCACAGAAATTCTCAATTACAAGCAAATGCTCTATGGGTTTGCCCGCGTGAGAAACTTAACACGCTGGATCATCAGTGTGCCTGTGCTTACCCCAAAACTATCCTCGTTGTGGTTGGTATTTGTTACTTCCACTCCCTATTCGTTAGCGAGCAGTTTGGTGAGCAGCATGAAAAATGAAGTTATCTGTAAGGACAATCGCATTCATAAAATTGTACCTACTAAACTTTTAAGCTACCACGAGGCCGTACAATTGGCCTTTGATATGATCAGCCAGAAAAATGTCATCTCTAGTTGGAAAGATTCGATCTCGTTGGGCACTCTTCAAAAAAATTTCCTGAACAATGTTCTGGTTCCACAGCATGCTGTATTCACCGATATCCGGCAGGTAGAATTTAAACGCAATCGCGAAGAAGTTATCAACAACATTTGGATGATAGGAGGAAGCCGCGGGTGGTATTTTGGAAATTGGATGTGGAATGTAAGGGGATTGCTGGACAAAATAGTGGGAGGAGTGGGCCTACGGAGGGGAAGAAGAAGCGACACCGATTTGAAGGCTGGAGACGCACTCGATTTTTGGCGGGTACTCGTTGCTGACAAAATTAGTGGGAGACTATTACTGTATGCAGAAATGAAATTGCCCGGTGAGGCGTGGCTCGAATTTAGGATAAAAGAAAACGGGAACGTAAAAATATTGGTGCAAACAGCTACTTACCGACCATTGGGTTTGTGGGGAAGAATATATTGGTATTCTGTTCTGCCGTTTCATGGTTTGATATTTCCAAGGATGGCCAAAAGATTAGTTGAACATGGAAGGTAGCGATGCTGGCCGCGTCAATTCCTCAAAACAAAAATTCAGTAACACGCACACAGCCGCAATGTTCTTGGTTTTAAAAACTATTTACACAGTTTATTTTCAATACTGAAAAAACTAAATAAACGGAACAGGGTTTTAGAGTCAAACAAAAATATAATACTATGAAAAAACTAATTTTTATTGCCCTCGTCCTTATTGGATCATCAACTGCTTTCGGCCAAACAAAAGATGTAGTTGACATCGCCATCGGTTCGAAAGACCACACCACACTGGTAGCAGCCGTGAAAGCCGCTGATTTGGTTACCACCTTGAAGGGGAAAGGTCCTTTCACTGTGTTTGCTCCAACCAATGCCGCCTTCGATAAGTTGCCTGATGGAACAGTGACCAATTTGTTAAAGCCTGAAAGCAAAGCTCAGCTATCTAAGATATTAACGTATCATGTAGTGAGTGGTAACTTAGACGCCAATGCCGTTATAGCCGCTATCAAATCAGGAAATGGAAAGGCTGTTTTAACAACAGTGAGTGGTGGAAAATTGACCGGTTCGTTGGACAACGGTAAAGTAAAACTAACGGATGAGTCGGGAAGCAGTGCGTATGTAACCACGGCCGATCTAAAAGGAAGCAATGGGATTGTTCATGTAATTGATGCTGTTGTGTTGCCAAAGTAATTTTAATCTGAATTTAAAAAACTATCTGATTATATTCGGATAGTTTTTTTTTGTTCATCCCCAAAAAATTAAAAATAATCCTTGTGCTCAACATCTCACTTGCAGCCGTAATTACCTTACGATCTTCATACTCTTCATGGACTCAGCCAATTTCACGGCTTCATAAGCATTTACCAATCCGCCCGAAATACTTAGCTGACTGAATTCGACCCTGCCGCCTCCCGGTTTTTGTACTTTGAGGTTATCAAATTTCCT
>JANOQB010000530.1:0-8890 GCA_031422215.1 Cytophagales bacterium
TAAGAATTTTGATCAAGGCCTTTTACTGGTCAGCCACAATTTTGAACAATATAGAACATAGGAACATAGACTTTCACATAGGTGTTGGGCTTATTTTCTATGTGGGTACTTCTATGTGGTCTATGTGGTTCAATTTGTTGCGGACGGAACAACATTCAGGGTAGAACCAATGTCATAGAGCAAAAATTTCCACTGATTTTCTTAAAAGCGATTTCCCTGCCAAAAAATTCTCTTCCCTCATTACAGTTGATTTTTTATTTTAATTTACTATTTTGTGTGTGATTGATCAACCCTCAAACAGTTTTTACCCGTTACAAACATATTTTCAATTTAATCCTTTTGCCTTATGAACATCTTTGTAGCCCGCTTGAACTTTAAAACCAGACGCGAAGACCTAGAAGCTGCATTCGCAAAATTTGGACAAGTTACTTCTGCCAAAATTGTAAAAGACCGCGATTCTGGCCGCTCGAAAGGATTCGGATTTGTTGAAATGGCCAACGATGAAGATGCCAACAAAGCCATTGCCGCATTGAATGAAACCGAACTGGATGGACGCACCATTGTGGTTAAACCGGCAAACCCTAAAGCGCCAACTGAAGGCGGCCAACCACCAGCATAGCCACATCAAATACCCTATTGCAATACCGATATAGCGAGCGTGTCTCGCTATTTTTATTTTTGCCACTTACATAGCCCCGGTTGTTATAGAGTTGATGAATCCTTACTTTTCCATCAACAGATATTTTTTTCAACCAGCAAACTATGGAAGATCAATCGGACTCTTACTCAAAAAGCAAAATCATCGGATTTCTTGCCGGACCTATCTCTTTTTTATTGGTGATCAGTTTGGTCAGTTCAGATTTCATTTCACCAGGAGCCAATAAAGTGCTGGGCATAGCAGCCTGGATGATTGTATGGTGGATCACAGAATCGGCCCCCATACCCATCACCGCTCTCTTGCCTTTGATATTATTCCCTTTCCTTGGCGTGATGAAGATGGGTGAAGCTGCCGCCCCTTATGCCAATCCAATCATATTTCTTTTCATGGGCGGATTCATGATTGCGTTGGGATTGGAGAAGCACAGGCTCCACGAGCGCATTGCTTTAAATCTTATCCGCATCACGGGCACATCGGGCAACGGAATAATTTTAGGGTTTATGATCGCCACAGGTTTTATAAGCATGTGGATAAGCAACACCGCCACCGCCATGATGATGTTGCCAATAGCACTTTCGGTGATCAACCTGCTGAAAACCGAAAAAGGAAACGCGCCCGAAACAGAAACAAAAGGGGAACGCAATTTTGCCATCGGGCTCATGCTCATCATAGCCTATGCCTCCAACATCGGTGGCATTGGCACCATCATAGGCACACCACCCAACGTGGTCTTTGTCGGGCTGCTCAATCAGTTTTATCAACAAAAAATATTGTTTGGCGATTGGATGCTGGTGGGCGTGCCGCTCAGCATCATCTTGCTAGTGTCTTGCTATTTTATAATCACAAAATTCCTTTTCCCCAATCATTTAAAGACGGTGCATGGCTCAGATGCCCTCATCCAAACTAAGCTGAAAGAGATGGGCCGCATAAGAAGGGAAGAAAAATTGGTGATGATCATTTTTGGGCTCACTGCCTCCTTGTGGATTTTTCAACAGGGCATCAACGCATTGCTTGGCAAAGAAATGTTCAACGATACAAACATCGCCATGATGGGCGGCTCGCTCATGTTCATTGTGCCCAGTAGCTTGAAGGAATTTAAGTTTCTCCTTCACTGGCGCGATACAGAAAAACTTTCGTGGGGCATTTTGATATTGTTTGGTGGGGGGCTGTGCTTGGCGCAGGGGCTATCGAACGCAGGAATCATTCAGGTGGTAGGTGCTGCCATTGCCGAGCAGAGCAGCGCGGTGAATTGGCTATTGTTTGGGTTGATCACGGCCTCCGTTTTTATTACCGAACTGATGAGCAACGTGGCCCTTGTTCAGATTTTTATTCCGGTTGTTTTTGGCATAGCCACCAACCTGGGCTTAAATCCTATTTTGCTCGGCCTGCCCGTAACGATTGGGGCAAGCATGGCATTTATGTTTCCGGTGGCTACACCACCCAATGCCATTGTGTTTTCGAGTGGCCACATGAAAATCAAACACATGATGAAGGCAGGATTTGTGCTGAACATTGTGTCCATCCTTTTTATTTACCTGTTTGCCCGCACAGTTATTGAATGGGTTTTTGGATAAAGAAAAAAGCCCGGCAAGTATCAGGCTCTTTATTTTTTTGGAGGACGTGCAGTTGGTAAAATTGTCAAAATAATTTGCACTTCTGCCTTGCAAAATAATTGGCGGCCTGGCGAGGCGCCACCGGGCTATCCAAGTCCTCGTGGCGCGAGACGCGCCACTGTGGGCTTTCCACTCCTATCCCTTGCCGGAGCGACCGTCTCAGACAGACAAGTATCATCAATCAACATGCATTTTGCTACTGGCAAATTTCTTTATCGCATACCCCATCAGAATACCAAAACTGCCAAACCCAAGTACGATAAAAAGAATGTTCTCCTCAAAAGATTGAACACGCAGCTCAAGCAGCCTGCCGATCCAATAGCCGGTGGTGCTGACCGTAGCCGCCCAAAAGAGTCCGGTAACAGTACTATAGAACAGATATTGCAAAGGCCTAAGTCCGCTCATGCCGATCACCAATGGAATGATGATGCGGAAGCCGTAAAGAAACCGATAGCTGAAGAGGATTTGAAATTTATGCCGGTGAAAAAAATCCGTCACGGGCTTTACCTTCTCGCTGAGCTTGGGCCGCGTGGCCAGAAAATATTTTCCGTTGAGCCTTCCGATGAGGTAGTAAATCCAGTCGCTGATGAAGGAGCCAGTGAACGCAGCGAGCACCGTGAACGGAAAATTGAAAAGTCCTTTGTAGATCAGTGACGAAGCCATCAGGATGGCCGTCTCTCCTTCCATGAAGGTGCCGATCAGCAGTGCGAGGTATCCATATTGGTCAAGGAATTTTTCCAAAAGAGGATGTGGTTGAAATTATTTTTTATAAAAATGAACTAACTATTGAAATATTCGTTTTTTATTCCATTATTTTTATGAAAAATTTTTCAATGCCTTTTATCTAACGATTTAAACGCAACAACAGAATTGAAAACAACCCTTGCCCCTTTTGAGCCCGCTGAAGCCACTATCAGCTTTGCCCTTCCGGCAACCATGCTCATTTGCAACGAACTCTCGCCCCAACCGGGGTTCAAGAGTTTCCGAAGGCAAATCAGGATCTGATACCTTTCACGTACTAACTATCGTGTGGCGAATCTGCAAGGCAGGTTACGCCTAAAGTGCTTTTATGCACTTCTTAAATTATCATTCATTTAACAAAAGGATTTACATTGGAACAAAATATAATTGTCAGAGCAGCTACGGTTGAAGACACACATTACGCTGAAACCATCACCAACGAGATGGCCGAATCCGCGAAAGCAAGAGGAACGGGCATAGCCAAACGCTCCCCCGATTACATCAAAATGAAAATGCAGGAAGGCAAAGCCGTGATCGCCCTTGCACCCGATGGCACGTGGGTGGGCTTCTGCTATATCGAAGCATGGGAACACGGAAAGTATGTGGCCAACTCGGGCCTTATCGTGTCGCCATCGTTTCGCAAAAGCGGAGTGGCCACCGAAATCAAACGCAAAGTATTTGAATTGTCGCGGAAGAAATTTCCTGACTCGAAAATATTTGGGCTTACCACCGGTTTGGCCGTTATGAAAATAAATTCCGACTTGGGCTACGAACCCGTTACGTATTCGGAGCTAACCACAGACGAAGAGTTCTGGAAAGGTTGCCGCAGTTGCGTGAACTTTGAAATACTCATGAGCAAGGAGCGCAAGAACTGCATGTGCACCGCTATGCTCTTCGACCCCGTGGAAGACGCAAAGAAAAAAGCCGAACTTGCCAAAACAGTGGTAACTCCAGCCGGAGAGCTGGAGCACCACCAAAAGCGCGAGTTCAAAGGTAACTTCAAGCTGTTCGAGCGTTGGGTTCAATTCAAACAGTTTGTACTACTGAAAAGCTGGGGCAAAAAAGAAGGAGATGGCTCTACTGAAAAGAAAAGTTCGTTTCTGAGTTTTCTGTTTTTCTGGTAATAAATTAAAGCTAAAAATTATAAACTCAGGTCTCCCCTCTCCTGTGGAGAGGGGCCGGGGGTGAGGTCATGAAAAAGAAAGTTGTTTTAGCATTTAGCGGTGGATTGGATACTTCGTACTGCGCCATCTACTTGTCGCGCGATTTGGGCTATGAAGTTCATACCCTTACGGTGAATACAGGCGGATTTAATTCCGATGAAGTTAAGGAAATCGAGAAGCGAGCACTTAGCCTTGGTGTTACTTCGCACAAAACGGTGGACGAAACAAAAAACTATTACGAAAAAGTAATCAAGTATTTGGTGTTCGGCAATGTGTTGAAAAATTCCACCTACCCGCTCAGTGTTAGTGCCGAGCGCATGTCGCAAGCATTGGCATCGGCTACCTATGCAAAAGAATTGAATGCCGATGCCGTTGCACACGGAAGCACAGGTGCCGGCAACGACCAGGTGCGTTTTGATATGATCTTTCAAATCCTCGCTCCGGGCATGGAGATCATCACGCCCATCCGCGACAAGCGCCTTAGCCGCGAGCAGGAAATAGAATACCTGAAAGCAAACGGTGTTGTTTTTAATTTTGAAAAAGCAAAGTACTCGATCAACAAAGGGCTTTGGGGAACTTCCGTGGGCGGAAAAGAAACGCTCAACTCGTTGGGGCAACTGCCGGAGGAAGCCTGGCCCACACAAGTAACAAAGCAAGGCAGCGAAGAAGTGAGGCTGGGTTTTGAAAAAGGTGAGTTGGTATCAGTGAACGGAAAATCCTTTTCTCATCCGGTGGATGCTATCCATCATTTGCAAGCAGAGGCCGGCCCTTACGGCATTGGCCGCGACATACACACAGGCGACACCATCATTGGCATTAAAGGTCGAGTAGGCTTTGAGGCCGCTGCCCCGCTGCTCATCATCAAAGCGCATCACGCGTTGGAGAAGCATGTTCTCACCAAATGGCAACTGAGTTGGAAAGAACAATTAGCGCAGTTCTATGGCAACTGGCTGCACGAAGGTCAATACCTCGATCCCGTAATGCGCGACATGGAAGCATTCTTACTTAGTTCGCAGCAAAATGTAACGGGTGAAGTTTCCATAACTCTTTATCCTTATCGCTTTCAGATCAATGGCATCGAAAGCATATTTGATTTGATGTCGGCCAAGTTTGGAAAATATGGGGAGATGAATTTGGGATGGACGGGTGATGATGTGAAAGGGTTCACCAAAATATTTGGCAATCAGGTGGCGATTTATCATCAGATAACTAAGGGAAGAATATAGAAGTCAGAACATAGAAGTCAGAAGTCAGAATTTAGAAGTCAGTTTTGGAATAGAGAATTAGAAGATGAAAATCAAAGCAGGCATAATTGGTGGAGCGGGATACACGGGAGGTGAAACAGTTCGGCTATTGTTGGCCCATCCTGTGGTGGAGTTGACTTTTGTGCAAAGCAGAAGTCAGGCGGGCAAGCCATTGACATCCGTGCATCATGATCTAGTTGGCGAAACAGATTTGAATTTTTCCGAAGGTTTCAATCAACCAGTCGATGCCTTGTTCCTTTGCCTGAGTCATGGAGAAAGCAAAAAACTAGTGAGCGAAAATAATTTTCCATCGTCAACACGTATCATCGATCTCGGAAACGATTTTCGTTTAGGTGACACGGCAGCAGGCCGCGAGTTTGTTTACGGCCTTCCCGAATGGCAGCGCGAAAAAATCAAGACTGCTAAAAATATTGCAAACCCTGGTTGCTTTGCCACCACTATTCAATTAGGATTATTGCCCTTGGCGAAAGTAGGATTGCTGAAAGAAGTTCACACCACTGGCATCACAGGTTCAACCGGTGCCGGCCAAAAATTGCAAGACACTACGCACTTTACTTGGAGAGCCAATAATATTTCTGCTTACAAAACTTTGACACACCAGCACCTGGGTGAGATCAATCAGACATTAAAAAAACTTCAACCCGGTTTTTCGGAAGCCGTCAACTTTGTGCCATGGCGTGGGGATTTCACAAGGGGGATTTTCGTGACTTCCGTTTTGGAATGTTCCCTACAACTTGAAGAGGCAAACAAACTTTATAAAGAATATTACGCAACCCATCCCTTCACACACATGATGGACGAGATGATTGATCTGAAACAAGTGGTGAACACCAACAAGTGCCTTCTTCATTTGGAAAAGGTGGGGAATAAATTAGCCATTCATTCCATCACAGATAATTTATTGAAAGGCGCCAGCAGCCAGGCTGTTCAAAACATGAATTTGATGTTTGGATTAGAGGAGACAAAAGGATTGAAATTAAAATCAATTGTTTATTAAATCGAAGCACACGCAAAAGTCTCTACGGTGTAGAGAGTTTCCGCCACTATGGTAGACACTATTTTGGAAACCATTTAACATTAGAAGAAATTATTTCTACTCGTTAACATCGATATCATAAATAAGCTTCATTAAAAACTTAACGCATCTCATCAAAAGATTAATGGGTACAACAACCTAAATCTTAAAATCAAACATCTTAAATCCAAAATCAAGAAATGAAACTATTTGACGTTTATCCGCTCTTTCCTATCGAACCCGTAAAAGCGCAGGGCTCTTGGCTGTGGGACGATGATGGGAAAAAATATTTGGACTTATATGGCGGTCATGCCGTGATTTCCATTGGGCACAACCATCCGCATTTTGTAGATGCACTGAAAAGGCAGTTGGACAAAATCAGTTTCTATTCAAACAGCGTAAAAAATTCCATGCAGGAAAAATTAGCCGAGAAGCTCGGGCAACTTTCCGGCTATCCTGATCATCAACTATTCCTTTGCAACTCGGGCGCAGAGGCCAATGAGAACGCACTCAAGCTCGCCTCGTTTGTCAATGGAAGAAAAAAAGTAATCGCTTTTAAAAAAGCATTTCATGGAAGAACCTCCGGTGCCGTGGCCGCTACCGACAATCCAAAGATTATTGCTCCATTCAATGCGGGCCACGACATTGTTTTTCTTCCGTTCAACGATGAGCAAGCGTTTACACAATCGATGAGCAAAGACATTGCAGCGGTTATCATTGAAGGGATACAAGGCGTTGGTGGCATTCACCTATCCACGGGTTCATTCTTACAATTACTTTCTAAAAAATGCAAAGAAACAGGTGCTCTATTAATTTTAGATGAAGTGCAATCGGGCTACGGAAGAACAGGAAAATTTTTCGCACATAAATACTCAGGCATTGAAGCGGACCTGATCACGATAGCCAAAGGCATGGGCAATGGTTTTCCGGTAGGTGGTGTATTGATCCATCCCAACATTAAGCCGTGGAGCGGAATGCTGGGTACCACATTCGGTGGAAATTATTTAGCCTGTGCGGCCGCCTTGTCGGTGTTGGAAGTAATCGAGCAAGAAGACCTGATGAACAATGCCGCTGCCCTAGGAAAATATTGGATGGAGCAACTTCGCTCATTCCCACCCATCACCGAAGTGCGCGGCAAAGGTTTAATGATTGGATTTGATTTGCCCGATTCCCTCGCTTCACTGCGAAAAGATTTGTTATTCAAGCACCATATTTTTACCGGGGAAGCCAAACCAAACACCGTTAGGCTTCTTCCTTCATTGGCACTTTCAAAAAGCGATGCCGATTTATTCTTGGAAGCACTCTCGCATGAACTTAAACAAGTTGCCGCCCTATGAAACATTTTCTTTCTTCCAACGAAGCCACGCATTTTCAATCGCTTATCGCGAAAGCATTGGAGTATAAAAGCAATCCTCTAAAAGATGTGGCCCTGGGCAAAGGCAAACGAATGGGATTGATCTTCCTCAACCCCAGCATGCGCACACGCCTTAGCACAGAAATAGCGGCAAAAAATTTAGGGATGGATGTGATCGTTTTTAACGTGGGCCAAGACGGTTGGGCATTTGAGTTTGAAGACGAAGCCATCATGAGCGGCACCACCGTAGAGCATGTGAAAGATGCTGCTCCAATCTTAGGAAACTATTTTGATGTGTTGGGCATACGCACATTCCCATCGCTCAAAAACAAAGAAGACGATTACAGCGAATTGTACATTCAGCAATTTGTGAAATATGCGGGCGTGCCCATTATAAGTTTGGAGAGTGCTACCCTTCACCCGCTGCAAAGCCTCACCGACCTTATCACCATTCAGGAAACTTTTAAAGAAAACAGAAAACCTAAAATAGTATTGACCTGGGCACCTCACGTGAAAGCACTGCCGCAATGTGTTGCCAATAGTTTTTCTCAATGGGTAAATGCCTGGGGTGGTGCAGAATTTGTGATCACCCATCCAGAAGATTATGAATTGGACTATAAGTTTACCAAAGGTGCCACCATCATTAACGATCAAGAAGAAGCACTGAAAGATGCTGACTTTGTTTATGTAAAAAACTGGAGCACCTACACCGACTACGGAAAAATTTATTGCAACGACCCTCGCTGGATGCTCACTAACAAAAAATTAGTTGCAACTAATAATGCAAAAATTATGCACTGCCTTCCAGTAAGGAGAAATGTAGAACTGAGTGATGAAGTTTTGGATAGTACAGCAAGCATTGTAACGCAGCAAGCGGGCAATCGGGTGTGGGCAGCACAAGCGGTGTTGGGAGAAATCTTAAAGCGTTGAAGTCTGAACCAACAGAACAATTTTTTAGGTAAATTTGAAGCATGAGTACAAAGGAAAAAGAAATTCGATATAGGGAAGCGATACGATACATCGCCAACGCTCTTGACATTCTGAAAACAAAAGGCAAGAAAAAAGACCGCTACTACGAAGA
>JANOQB010000531.1:0-6215 GCA_031422215.1 Cytophagales bacterium
CCAACCCGGTAGTTCGCCTGTAACTCCCTCTACAATGGAAGCCAAGCTGATCATGAAAAGCGGAACGACAACAGGCAATACAGAAAGTATCAACGATGGCGGATTTTGAATTGACGTAACATGGCCGTCCGCAACCCTTACGGGGAGGTTCAGTTTTTTATTGAGCCACTTGGCCACAAAAAACACAACGATGGCCGGAATAATCCCTGCCGCGATGCCCGCTAAAATAACAGTGCCCAAATTGAGATTGAATGTTTCGGCCATCATCAAAGGGCCAGGCGTAGGCGGAACAATAGTGTGCGAGATGACTGCCCCACCACCAATGGCCACCACATACAACACGAAATCTTTTTTTGTTTTAAGGGCAAGGGTGATACCAAGCGGGATCAACAAAAGAAAGACGGTATCAAAAAAAACAGGTATCGATAAAATAAATCCGCTGATGATCAGTGCAACCGCAGCCCGCTTTTCACCCAGTGTTTTCAACAACCAGTTTACGATTTGTTCGGCAGCTCCACTTTCCATCATGGCCGTACCGATCACAGCCGCCACCGCAATTACCCAACCGATCTTACCAACCATGATCCCAAACTCGGCCATGGGCAATTCAATCACGGTTATGAGCGGGTGTTGTCCTTCCACTATTGGCAAAGCAGGCGATAAAAGCCCAACCAAAATAGCCGAAAACATAAGCGCAATAAACGGATGGATGCGCCACTTCGTAATCTGTATGATCACCGCTGCCACGCTAATTATGAGTACGGCAAAGGGCCAATAGGAAGCATGAGTAAGTTCATGAATGAAATTGGCCATGAGTCTTTTTTGCGGATGGTTTTAATTGGGATGTAACCGTTGGGTAATCTTAAACATAATTAGCCGATGCCCAATGCACTTTTATATATTCGAAAAAAATTAGGAATTGTTTTTCGTTTGGCCTCGCCCTCAATTCAGATAGAGGCAAAGTCGATGTAAATTCTCGTAATCGTTGAAGTGAATCAGCAAGTGCCATCAACGGTAAGGTAAGGAGCAAATCAGAAAATGAAAAGGGCATACCGAAAATGCCTTTATCAAATCAGGTATTCATTGACCAATTAAATAATTGCCTGAAAAAAACTATATCCCCCATGCAGCGACATAATAAACTCTAACACCCCCCCCCAAAAAATTGGCACAAACTCTATTTGGTTTTCCCTGCCCTGTTTGGCTTGCGAAAAAACGATTGCCTTTTCTATATTGGTGTGATGGGCCAATAGGTAATGCAAACTTTTGAGTGAACCACTCTTGCCAGCTTTCACTTCGATGGGAACAATTTTTCCATCCTTGACAATTACAAAATCCACCTCTGCGCTTGCACCGCTTTCTGTTCTTGCCCAATAGAACGTGTTCTGTTCGGTTTGGGCAATGAGTTGCTGCGCTACAAACTGTTCGGCAAGCATTCCTTGAAAGGCAGATTTTAACTCTCGTTTAATGTAGAGGTTTTGATATTCGAGTTTGCTTTTTCGGAGCAAGAGGCCTACGTCCAAAAAAAATAATTTGAATTGCTTGCCCGAAGCCGTCAATGGCAAACCGCCTACCGACACATTCTGTACACCGTAAAGCAATCGGGCCATGCGCAGTAAATCAAAACCTTTTTTTATTGTGGGGCTTGTGAACCGTGCGGATAATTTGGTGTAAATAACCTGTTTGCCAATATGCTTGGTGCCGTTCTCTAAAATATCCAGCAAGCAATCGGGATTGATAGCGGGCTTATACTTTTTAAAATCTTGTTCGTAGCTGTACAGTAAATCGTCTTGTATGTTTTTTACGCCTGGCAAGTCATTCGTTTCTGTAAAGTACTTAACGCATTCGGGCATTCCGCCTACCACCAGATAGAGGTTGAAATCCTCTTCAAAAAATCGTTCGGCACCGTTAGGTTTGCACATGGTGGTTTTTCAGGCCAAAACGAGCCGCATGTATGGCAAATTCCTGTCGGGTCAGGGATATGGGCGTTTCTTACTTCCTGAAAAACCTTGTTCTCTACCAAGTTTTTTTTTGTTCGTGCGCATGACTTTTACAAGAAAAAAATTATTACACACACATCGCTCGATAAATCCGAATATCCATTTGCTTCAAACTATTTTGCTGTGAGTGGCCACCGACTTCATTACATAGATGAAGGGCAGGGCGGCACCATTCTTTTTGTTCACGGAACTCCATCATGGGGTTGCCTAAATTAGTAACTTCAAGACTATGAAAACAGCCATCATCGGGGGCGGCATAGGCGGCCACACCACAGCCATCGCATTAAAACAAGCGGGCATTGATTACGAAATTTTTGAAGCAGCACCCGAACTGAAACCCGTGGGCGCGGGCATAGTCATGGCCGCCAATGCCATGCAAGTGTTCCAACGGTTGGGCACTGAAAAGAAAATAATGAAAGCGGGCTTGGAAATAAATTCCGCATTTGTTGTTGACCAATCGTTCCAAAAGATTTCGGGATTTGCCGTGAAAGAAAAAATTGCTTCACGCTACGGCATTGGCAGCTACGCCATTCAGCGCGGGCGGTTGCAGCAAGTGTTGATGAATGAAATTGATGTAAATAAAATCCAATTGAATAAAAGATTGTCGTCACTCGTTCAACATCCAAATAAAGTAGAAATAAAATTTGATGATGGCACAAGCACCGAAGCCGACATCGTGATAGGTGCCGATGGGATTAAATCGGCAGTACGGAAAAATATTTTTGGCGAAGTGCCACTCCGCTATTCAGGCCAAACCTGTTGGCGCGGCATGGCGAAGTTCTCCTTGCCATCGGACAAAAAAAATAATTCCTACGAAATGTGGGGCAACCAAAAAGGCCTCCGCTTTGGCTTTGTGCCTACAGCCGAAAACGAAGTGTATTACTTCACCACTTATTTTACCAAGCCAAAAGGAAAAGACGAACCAAGCCAAGTAAAGAAAAATCTCTTGGATATTTTTTCTGTCTTCGGTGCCATCCCCACCCAACTCATCGAAGCCACGCCCGAAGAAAGCATCATCCGCTCCGATATAAATGATTTTGTTCCCATCAAGCAATGGTGGAAAGGCCGCGTGGCGTTGATAGGTGATGCTGCCCATGCCACCACACCCAACTTAGGCCAAGGCGGTTGCCAAGCCGTGGAAGATGCATTCGTGCTTGCAAAATGTTTGAAAGAAAACCCATCGCCCGAAAAAGCATTCGAGCAATATCAAAGCATTCGCTACCAAAAAGCTGTGCATGTAGTGAACACGTCTTGGACTTTTGGAAAGATGACCAACATCGGCAACCCCATCTTGCAATGGATGCGCAATGGCGCGATGCGCATGATGCCCAAAGCAACGGCTATCAAACAGTTGGATAAGATTTTGAGTTTGGGGTATTAACTGATGTTACGCACTTCGTGTTTCTTTGTGACTTAGTGCCTCCTTGACAAAGTAAAAGGCGTAAAAATCGAACCACAAAGTCTCAAAGTCACGAAAGCTTCACTAAGAATGCATTGAAATTCAATTCACGCGTAACAAGAGTTATTAAGTAAAATCTCTAAAATAATTTCGCATAAGGCTTGCTGTTTTCTTTGCTTTGAGGAAGTTATTTTGACAATTTTCTTAAAATATTTTTTCGAATGTTCTTTATCCTCAAATTTCCTTTCTCAGCCGAAAATATTTTATTCGTAATTTCGTTGGTGTTTAGCGTATGAAAAAATTCCTGTCACTTATTTGCATCCTCTTACCTGGCTACTTGCTTGCCCAGACCCCCGCACCAAACGTGAAGGAGGGCCAGTTTACTTTTGATACCGACAAGCCCTTTACGCTGCTAGAGCTCGACCAGAAAGAAGAACCCATCGTCACCAAAAAGAAAAAACCTAAGCGGAAAGTTTATTATGGCATCAAAACAAAAAAAGGTTTTACGCGCAAAGGCTTTGGCGACAAGATGGTGATAGAGCTATTTTATGTGTTGAAAAAGCCCGACAAGCCCACAGGTTTTGCCCGCGATGTGTATTGGTATGATTTTACACGCAGAGAATTGCGTAAGACAAGCGTGGCCGCTTTCGACACAAAAAAAGGTGTGCTCGCCCACGGCCCTTATAAAAAGATGATGGGCGATGTGCTGCTCGAAGAAGGGATTTTCTTTAAAGGCACACGGCACGGACGGTGGATGCGGTACGACCGCCAAAACTTAGTGGAGGATAAAGAGAAATATTACAAAGGCTGGCCGAAGGAATCGTTGGTGACCTACTACGATCCCAACGAGCGCACCAAGTTAAAGGAGATCACGCCCATTGAGTATGGTGAAAAGGAAGGCTACTATTATTACTTCCACGAAAACGGACAAATTGCAGTGCAAGGAGAATTCCATTGGGGCGAGCGCGTAAACGATTGGACGGAAAATTATTTGAATGGGAAAAGAAAAAAAATCATTACCTATCCGAAAGAACCATTCGAGAAAGAGTTGAAGCCCTACGTGCGCAAGGAGTGGGATGATAAAGGGAAGGAGATTTATTCAAAGTGATGAATTGATTTTTTTGAAAGGGGCTCATCTCACCAATGCCCTAATTCTATTGCCCAATTCCAAATGCCTAATTCCCAATGCCTAATAAAACGCATCTTCAAAGTGCTTGATATCCGGCACACCGTTGCGCATACTTATCGCTACCACATCATAGCGCACATTTCCATCATACTTTTTATCGAATGTGTATTGCTCGGCAGCCGTCACAATGTTTTTTGCTTTTTGGTAGTTCACAAATTCTTCGGGGTAGCCAAACGCATCGCTCGATCGCATTTTTACTTCCACAAACACAAGCCACTTTTCTTTTCTCACAATCAAATCAATTTCCAATTGCTTGTGGCGGTAGTTTCTCGCTACAATTTCATAGCCCTGCTTGATTAGAAAATTTGCAGCCTGGTCTTCGCCATCCTTTCCTTTTTGGATTTTATCGCTCATGGGAATGTTCTACCTTTGAAGCATCAATTTATCACACAAGGAATGAAAAAACTAATCGAGGGCTTTACGTTGCAATTGGCCAGCGCACTCAAGATCGGGCAATCGGTTGACTTGGTGCGGCCCGGCAGCGACATACGCAACATCTTGATCACGGGCATGGGCGGCTCGGGCATTGGTGCCAACCTGGTGCAGTCGCTAACGTTTGGCCGTGTGCCCATTCCCATCGCGGTGAGCAAGGGCTACAACATACCGCAGTTTGTAAGTCCGCATACACTTTTCATTGCCTGCTCGTATAGTGGCGACACCGAAGAAACACTTTCCACTATTCATAAGGCGATGTTGAAGCGTGCCCACATTATATGCATTGCTTCGGGTGGCAAAATGCTTGAGCTTGCCAAAGAGTATAACTTGCTTTGGATACAAATTCCCGGAGGCTCCAAAAGCTCGCGCGGCAATATTGGCTATATGCTGGTGTCGCTGCTATCGGCCTTGTACCACACCAACTTGATTGGCGCAGCTTTTATAAAAGAAACAGAGAACGCGATTGAATATTTAGACCGTGGTGAAAAAGCCATCCAGTCGGAGGCAGAGTTGATAGCCAAAAAACTGAAAGGAAAATTTCCTATCATCTATTGCGATGAGCGCCTGAAGGCGATGGCCACGCGGTTCCAAAATCAATTGAACGAAAACGCCAAACAACTGGCGCACATCAACACGTTTCCTGAAATGAACCACAACGAAATTGTGGGGTGGCAATTTCCGGAGGCGGTGCTGCAACAGGCACAAGTGATCTATTTGTATTCCGATCATGATCATGAACGCGTGGAGAAGCGGATGGAAATATGCCGGCCTATTTTTGAAAAGAAGTCTAATCCCATCATTGATATTGTGGCTGAAGGAGCCTCGTTGCTCGAACAATATTATTATCTCATCCACCTCACCGATTGGATCTCTTATTTTCTCGCCAAAGAGAATGGCGTGGATTCAGAATCGGTGGAGGCGATTGATCTGGTAAAGGATGAGCTATCCAAACTGAAGTGAACACCGCAATAAACAAAAAAACCAAGTTCATCGACCTGGGCCTGATCGACTACCAACAAGCGTGGGACTATCAAACAAATTTATTTCAATCCATCCTCGACATAAAGTCACAAAACCGTACCCTTCCTGCCAACTACCTACTGCATACTGACTTCTACCTTCTTTTCTGCGAACAACCACTCGTATTTACGCTCGGCAAATGCGGAGTCGAAAATAATTTGCTTGTTAATTA
>JANOQB010000532.1:0-19137 GCA_031422215.1 Cytophagales bacterium
CACCATGCTTTTGTCGGCCCCTGCACTGGCAACAGGAGCTTGATTTACCGCGGCAGCGTTGACCGTTACGGTTGCGTCCTTAAAATCAGTTGCTCCTTTATCGTCAGTAACGGTAAGTCTAAAAACGTAAGTGCCCTGAACAAGGCCTGATACCGTAAGGGAAGCTGTGTTTACATTTGCCAACGTGGCGGCAGGCCCGCTAGATTTTGTCCACAGGTAAGTAGTTATGGTGCCATCCGGATCGCTGCCCGACCCCGTGAGCACGGTTGTGTTTGTGGGGAGCGTTATCGTTTTGTTTGCACCAGCATTTGCTACGGGGGCTTGATTAATTGCGGGGTCAATCACCGTGACGGTCATATCTTTGAAACCGGTTTCACCACCGTTGTCAGTGGCTGTTAGCCTAAACACATAAATGCCCACAACCAAATTTGAAACCGTAAGCGTGGTTGTGGTTGTATTGGCCAAGGTTGCCGTGGGGCCGGTTTGTTTGGACCACAAATACGAGGCGATGGTGCCATCCGGGTCTGATGCTGAACCCACAATGGTCGTGGTATTGGTGGGCAGTATAATTGATTGGTTGGCCCCAACAGACACAGCCGGCTTCTGGTTTCCCGGAAGTTCGAATGCGCCAACATCCCAGATGGCACCTACCGGGCGTGGCTTGCCTTCATGGTCGAAGGTGACCCCATACGCACTTACATCTTTGCCGGCATTTATTGCCGGTGAACCTGTCGCTAACCTATAATCGTCTAAGGCAGGGTTTACAAATTTTGCATCGGTAATGTTGGCTATATAAACATTGTTGGATTTTGTCCAATCGGTATCGCCACGCAACGAGAGCCAGGCCGGAGCACCGCCTACAATAAGATTATTGAACAGCACATTGCCAAGGGGCCCGGGAAGGCTTTCTTTAATAGATCCAAAAGTCTCATCAATAAAGGTATTGTTAATGATCCGCACGGGCCCTGCAAAGCCGATCGGTACAATGTCTGTGGCCAAAGGAGTTTTGGTTATACTCATTGAAATGGCTGCAGCGGACCCGGCTACCCCATTGCTGATCAAAATGTTGTTGAATATGGTATAATTGCCAATGCCGCCCATGAATATGGCCCTTCCACTTCCCCCCTTTACTATATTATTGTAAATCCTTCCGGTTGCACCCTGCCCTAATTGAATGCCCCCATTTTGGCCGCTCACATTTGCCTGCCCGTAGTTCGTTACTTTGTTGTCATACACATTGATATCATCAACACCGGCCCCTATCTGGATAGCTTCCCACCCGGTATTTTCAAATATGTTGTGATGGACTTTTACGGACCGCACTTCGTGGCAATATTGAGTACTACCACAATAAATAGAAGTGCCCGGATAGAAACTGTTTCCACAATAAATGCCTTCTCCGGAAATATCATGGATATAATTATCGTGGATATTTATGTTTTGCATGGTGAAAAGTGGCCGCTCATAAATCTTGTTCAAACAATCGGGGCTGGGGTCTGATTTTACCATGATGCCGGCAAACCCAACCTTAGTAATTTCTAAGTGATCAATTTGAAAATCTGAACTGAGGTTATAGGCGCTTACACCCATAGAACTTGCCTTGCTCTCAGGCACTTTTATTCCGTATAGGGTATTAGGGTCGCCCGCGCCTGTTAAATGGATGAACTGGCTGTTTGAAAAGTTTATGGCGGTATTGGCTGTGGCCGATCCCACCAGGGTTTGGCCTCCGCAGTTAGTAATCTTAATATAGTTTGTTGCGGAACCTTTCAAATTATTGAACACCAACCGCTGGGTGGACCCCGGAGTTAAACAAATTACATCGCCAGGCTTTGCGCCTTTTGCAACCCCATCAAAGGTGATGGTAGAAGTGCTCAATGGAATGGTGAAGGTGCAACCACATTGGCCAAAGGATGCCTCCGACCAAAAAATGCATACGATCACTACGAACAGCTTAATAAACGGCTTCATGATTTTTTAGGTAAGTGGGTTAAACATTTCATATTTCTTATAATGGGTCAGATCAAAGAAACAGCACTATTAATATTAAGGCCAAGAAACAGGTTACTAAAAAATTGGCTTCATAAGATATATTTTTATTCGTTAAAACTCAAAAAGAAACTATCAAATACCTAATCGTAGGAACTTTTGATACCAATGAGCCTGAAAAAGTAATTTTCTATTCGATTTTAGGTGGCACAAGGGTTTTAATTACCCTGGCCGGGGATCCTCCAACCACGGAATACGGGGGCACATCCTTGGTCACCACTGCCCCTGAGGCTACTACTGCACCCATTCCAATTGTTACCCCTTTGAGTATGATAGCCCGCGATGCAACCCAAACATTATCTTTTATAATAATGGGTGCTGATTTTCCATCGACTCCATGTTCCTGAACATCGTGGAAGTCGGCATCCATGATAAGCACATAGGGGGCAATGCGCACGTTTTTGCCAATAGAGACTAATTGCTTTACAGCTATGTGCGCACCGTTTATCCTGCTGTTGCTGCCAATTTCCAATTTTCCACCCCACCTCACCGATAATTTTGTCCTGTCAAAAACAGACCATATGGCCACCCGGTCGCCAATAACTATCTGTCCTCTTTTTAAAATCAACGGTCGGCCATTTACTGTAACAAGTTTTCCAAGGTTGCAACCGCGCAAATAAAACTTGGCGGCCATGATCCTACTGCCATACGTAATCGTTTTCCCTAAAAAAGCGAAAAGCAATCCTATTTTTCCTTTATAGGGAAATTCCTTTTTCAACTCGTAATATTTTTTTTCAAATTCCCCACTTCTTAAATGCCAGAGGATACCCCTTAAATAGGCTTTGAAATTTTCCATATCCCATTTAAGAAAAAACCCAAGCAGGTTTTTTGGGGCGGCAATCAAAGTGATATACAGGGCAGAAAAAAAACGCTCTTTACGTGAAGTATTTCTTTTGGAGAAAAGAATCCTGTTTCTGGAGAGGTAATATGTTTTCAGCGGGCTGTTTTTTCCCGTTGAGACTGATTCTTTGTGGTAAATTTTTGAAGTACCAACATAATACACCTCAAATCCTTTGCGCTTGGCTGTTTCGGTCCAATCATGCTCTTCGTAGTACAAAAAATAAATTTCCGGCAACAAGCCTATTGAGTCCAACACAGCTTTGCTTGTCAACAGGCATGCCCCATGACCAAGTTCGGTTTTCACAATGAAATCGTACTGACCTTTATCGATTTCCAAATATCCCACTCTGTTTCCCCGGCCAGTGAAGGGGCTTATCCGCGATGACCCTGCATATTGGATTTGTTCATCGCGGTTGAAATAAACAATTTTTGGGGAGGCAATGCCGGCTTTAGGATTTTTTTTTATTGTGTCAATCAAGGGTTCGAGAAACCCTGGTGTTACTTCCACATCGTTGTTGATCAATAGAAAATATTCGCCTGTGCCTTGTTTGATGCCTATGTTGTTTCCCCCGGCAAAACCAGTGTTCCTCTTGGATATGATCAATTTGATTTCTGGAAACTCTTCTTTTAGCACCGTGATGCTATCATCGGCAGAGCCATTGTCAACCACAATGATTTCTATGGATGGATAGGTAATTTTTCTAAGGGAAACCAATAAGTCCCTGGTAACCTTTGTTTGATTGTAGTTTACGGTTACAAGCGATACAAGCGGGTATTCAGGGTCTCTCATTTTTGGCTTTCGGACGTTACCCCATGAGGAGTGTGGATGAATTTTTTGTTGGCGCCTTTGAGCTTGAACATCAGCAAGAGCATGCGCAAAAATAATCCTGGCAGTTTTACTATCGCCTTGAGCATATCCTTACTGTAATACTCCCCCGGTATCGCAAAAAACATGGAGAGGGTCATTAGCGCAAGCAGCGATGGCCAGACGGCATATCCAAAAAAAAGATAACCTCTGACAAAATATAAGGCAATTGGCAATACCGTGATCAGCCCAAGATTTAGCAACCGTGGCAGTTGGATGTTTCGCAGCACGGAACTGTTGAAATAAGAGAAGTTCCCTCTGAGCAATGCGGCCACACCACGCTTGAAATATTTTGCCAAGTAGTGATATTGGCTCGATATCCATCGCTTCCGTTGATTTTCAAACACCGCTGTTTTTTCAACTTTTTCATCCAGCACCTTGGCATCCTTGTAGTAAATAACTTTTGTTTTATTCTCGAGCAGCAACAACTCCAGTTCCCGATCAAACCCTCCTATCGATTCCATACCTGACAACAACCGCTTAAAGGTTGCAAAATCAAATGACACGCCCGAGCCGTTGATGGAGGCCGAAAGCCCCAGTGCCGTTGTGCCCTGTCGGTAAATATGATTGTTGATGGCTTCGCTAAGCCCATCCAAGAATGAAAGCGTACTGTTTTTGTTTTTCGGAAGCCGTTGACCTTGTAAGGCCCCGTGCCCTGCCTGATGGGCAGCATTCATACGCTCGAGAAAGTCGGGCAACATCACATTGTCAGCATCGAGTATCACAGCAAAGTCGTATGAGTCGGGCACTTGCCCCAGCGCATGATTAAGGGATTTTACTTTTGTGCTCGATTCGAATTTTACTTCCACCACACGAATAGGAAGTTGATTCAGTTTTGCAACGGTTTCGGGCTGCAGCAAATCGGCAATGATGATAACATCATAAAATTCATTTGGATAAGATTGCGCTAGTGCCTTTTGTGCAACGCTCACGATCACCGAATCCTCTTTGTACGCAGGGATAAACACGGCAAATTTTTTGTTGCCCTTGCTGGCCGGTGAGGGGTTGCGGTAAAAAAGCCCTGCCAGCGAAAACACAAACGTGTAGCACACGACATATACAAAGTAGAGCAGTACTAACGCTTCAACAATTGCCATAATTTATGATTGAGTTGTTCAAAATAGATTGTTAAACCTTCTCTTTCTGAAAAACTGCCACGAAGGTTTTTAAAACAATCTGCATATCAAAAAGGAAGGAATTTTTCATGGCGTACTCAATATCCAATTGGATACGTTCTTCTGGCGACATATTTTCTTTTCCGCGTTTGGTCACCTGCCAAAGGCCTGTGATGCCGGCCGGGGCGAGAAATCGTGCGGCCATATTATCGCGTGTCAATTGCTCGGCTTCATACAGAGGCAGTGGCCTGTTGCCCACCAACGACATGTCTCCTTTCAATACATTGAACAATTGGGGCAGCTCGTCCAAACTGGTGCTCCTCAAAAATTGTCCAATGCGCGTAACCCTGGGGTCGTTCTTTATTTTAAAGAAAATTGCCTTCTCCGATCCATATTGATTGCTGTCTTTTAAATTCTTCAATTCCTCCTCAGACCCTTGTCGCATAGTGCGGAACTTATAAAAATCAAAAACTTTGTAACCGCTGCCTGATCGTTTTGAAATGTAAAACACAGGGCCTTTTGATTCTATCTTGATAACAAGAGCCACTAATGCCATGATTGGTGACAAAACGATCAGGCTGAAAAGTGCCACGAGAATATCGCTGGTCCGTTTTAACCTCCACATTTTTCTTGAAGGCAACATATTTATGGGGAGGACGGGGGTACCCGCAGTGGGGGCCTCGTTTTTGAAATTGCTCTTAAATAGTTTGATTTTTTTTAGCACATCAATATGCCTGATAAAATCTTCGTTGATGGAACCATACAAGTAATCATCCACTCCGAGGTTCACCGCTATGTCTATCGATGCCTGATCAAATTTGGGTGTGTAATACACTAACGGTATCTGGTGCCCTTGCACGTCTTTTATTAACTCGTGGTAATCTTCATCGGGGTTTACAAGTAAAATTACATCGGGTTTGATCGATCCCTCCCAAAGTTTAGTCAATGCATTCAGGGTTGTTTCCTGGTGGCAGTGTATGGTGGCAATTTGATAATCCGAGGCGGTAGAATTTTTAGCATTGGTAACAAAAAGCAATACCCGCTCAGAAACAATAGCGGTAGGGATCATGATGGGCATTGCGTTTTGTGCAGTACTCATTCTTTATTGGTTTTTATAACACTTTTCAATTTCAGGGCATGCTCAACCTCATTGATCAACTGTTCGGGCCCAAAAGGTTTTAAAATAAACTTAACAGCGCCCAGTTCCAGGCATCGCCTCATTATTTCCGGACTCTCATCACCGGAAAGGATGATAACGGGTATTTCCTTGTAAATCCCGCTGTGCTGCAGAAACTGCAGCAACTCCATGCCATTGAGTTGTGGCATGTGCAAATCAGAAATAATTACTTCGGGAAGATTGCCATTAGTGAGCCAAGCCATGGCTTCCAATCCGTTCTTGATCACTTTTATTTCATAGCGCGAGGAGAGTATTCGGGAAATAACCCAGCTTAAAGCGTCATCGTCTTCTATAACCAGTATCTTTTTCATGATGTACCAAATCAAAAAAATGTAAAAACTTTTTTTAAACGAATGTCAAAGTTAGTTTTTTCTTGCAAACCGCTTCAATGATTTATTTCATCCCCACCAGATACCTTTCAGCAAAAGCCTGTTAAAAGTGTATTTATGCAGTCGCCATAGCCAACGCACTTTCAACTATGGCCGATGTAGCAACATGGGTTTTTATCACAAAATATTTTGCACTTTCGTGTATGCTTCTTGCTGTAGATATAGGAAACAGTGACATTACCCTTGGCCTTTGGAAAAGCCCTGAGTGGAAATTTGTGTGGAGGGTTGCCACCAAGCCCGACCTGCCCGAACTATATTATGGCATAAAAATCCGCGACTATTTTTTTGAATCGGGCACCGATGTGGGCCAGGTGCAAACCATTGTGCTCAGTAGCGTGGTGCCCAGCCTTACTGAAAAAATTAGGAGTGTGGTGCGCACTTACTTTGAAAAAGAACCCATCGTGTTGGGACCAAAAATGTATGATCAACTGCCCATGGGTGTGCTTAACCCATACGAGATCGGATCGGACCTGGTGGCCAATGCCTCGGCTGCCTACTTTGAATACAAACAAACGTGTATCGTGGTTGACTTTGGCACGGCCCTCACCTTTACCACGGTTTCTGCAGAAGGAAAAATACTGGGTGTGTCAATAGCGCCCGGGTTGAAAACAGCTATCCGGTCGCTCTCGCAAAACACAGCCAAACTTTTTGATGTTCCCCTTGAGTTGCCCGCTTCAGCACTTGGCAAAAATACTGTAACGGCCATTCAGTCGGGGATCATGATAGGGTATGAGGGATTGGTGAGAAACGTAGTAAATAAAATCAGGCAAGAGCTGGGAACGGATTGCATCGCGATTGCAACAGGTGGGCTTTCTTCTCAGCTTGTTTCTCTCAAGGATTTGTTTTTTTCTGTAGAGCCAAACCTTACCTTAAATGGATTGCGTGCCATCGGTGAGTGGATGAATGAAAACCGGAAATCAATGAATTGACAATCGCAATTTTAATGCCAGCAACTTATAAAATTTTTGCAGCCCAGATTTTTATGCGCTACTGATTATTCTAAAAAATCCCTTCTGTATGGACCAAAGTAAATTAAGCAAGTTTTCTTCATTCGTATTTATTTCACTGATTGGCTTGAGTTTTCTTTTTTGTTCTCCCCCAAGGGAAAAGCCAACATCAACCCCCTCATTCAAATTATCTCCCACCGAAAAATTTCTGTTCAATTCATTTGTTGATTGCAACATGGCGGAAGTATGGATAGCCGATACCTTCAGGATTTTCCCTGGCAAGTATGGTGAAGATCCTCTATGGGGATACGCCTCCGATTTAAAATTTGCAAGCGGAACCAATGCGGATGAAACTTTTGCCAGTAAATCTGATGCATTCACTTCACCCCAAATGCCGAAGAACGTCCCCCCTGGCACACCGGGGCTGCATGGCGCAGTGTGGTTTGAAACAGTTTATCAGGATGTGAATGACACTACCGGTAAGACCCTCTTTGCAGTTTATCATAATGAAAATTATCCTGCCACCTTTCCGTATGATTCTAGTGATGGCTCTGGATACATTGACAAATATTGGCCACAAGGGTTGACAGGCCCAACCTCACCGGCCGCAGTTTGCCGCATCGGCATTATGAAATCAACTAATGGAGGTAAGCGTTGGGATAACAAAGGGATATTTATTGAGGACCTTCAACCCCGAATGATTTTAAAACCGCATAATACATCTCGAACCTTTGCCGGTGGAGTTGGTGATCCCTCGGCTGTGGCCAGCGGAGAATATTTATATCTGTTCTATGGCGAGTATGGTTTCCCCGGAGTTTATGATTCGGCAACGTATGATCAAGAAAAAGAGTGGAGTGGCCAATGCATTAGTGTAGCAAGAATTAATCTTTCGGATTTGGATAATCCTGTTGGCAAGGCAAGACGTTGGGATGGCACCGGGTTTAATGGTTCCCCCGATGGAATTGGTTCGCCCATTGCAGCCTTGCAAATACCGCTGGCCGAAGGTGGTGGCCCCGCCTCAGCTCCCGACAAACAGTTTCATTGGGGCCCTTCTGTAAGTTGGAATACCTATTTGGATTGTTGGGTAATGCTGATGGGGAAGGTGGAGAAATATTCATGGCAGGGGAGCAGCATTTATATCTCCTACAATTTCAACAAAGATTTGGGCGAAGGTGACAACTCTCAAAAATGGTCCAAGCCGCAACCGTTGGTGGATAGGCCCGGACACATCCTTTGGTATCCATCGCTGCAACCGATGAACACAGAGGAGGATATCAAAAATAAATACACTTGCCTGCGGTTAGGCAAAAGAGCGCGATTGTTCTTCAAGGATATGGAGGGGCCAAAGAGTGAGTATCTTTCGCAATACATCATCGAGTTTGAGAGATAGCCTTTTTAATTGTGAATTAAAGTATGGAGCCAACAGACATTGATCACCTTATTCGCCAGCGCAGGTCGGTCTTTCCAAAAGATTACACAGGCGAAATAGTTTCTGATGAAATTATCAATCAACTATTGGAAAATGCCAACTGGGCACCTACCCACAAACTTACAGAGCCATGGAGATTTGTTGTTTTTACCGGAGAAGGCTTGAAAAAGTTGGCGGTTTTTCAAAGTGAATGCTATAAAAGAGTAACGGTTGCCGATGGTACTTTCAGTGAAGACAAGTATGCAAACCTGCAAACAAAGCCGATGGAATCGTCACACATAATTGCCATTGGCATGAAGCGCGATGATGCGAAGCGGTTGCCGGAGTGGGAAGAACTGGGCGCGGTGTTTTGTGCCGTACAAAATATGTACTTAACGGCCACGGCTTACGGGGTGGGCTGCTATCTCAGCACTGGAGGCATCACCAACTTTGAAGTGGCAAAATCTTTTTTTGGGCTGAGGGCCGAAGACAAGCTCTGTGGGTTTCTTCACGTGGGTATTCCTAAAGGGAAAGTAGCCGAAGGAAGAAGAAGGTCCGTGAGTGAAAAAGTGAAGTGGGTAAAATGAATTCGGGATTTTAAATCTTAAATCCCAAATCTTAGAATTGATATAGAATCCTGAACCTGTATGATCCCCGATAAACAAACCATCACCGAAGCCCACGAGCGCATCAAGCCTTACGTCAGTCACACCCCGGTGATGACGAGCCAGAGCATCAATGAACGTGCGGGCTGCAGCGTATTTTTTAAATGTGAAAATTTTCAGAAAGTGGGCGCCTTCAAAGCGCGGGGCGCCATGAATGCTGCCTTGTCGCTCACTGCAGAACAACGGGCAAAAGGAATAGCCACGCACTCATCGGGCAACCATGCCCAGGCCATAGCACGGGCGGCAAAAATATTGGGGATAAAATCGTACATAGTAATGCCACGCACGGCACCCGAAATAAAGAAGCGTGGTGTGAGTGGCTATGGTGGTGAGATTTTTGAATGTGAGCCTACCCTTCAAGCACGCGAAACAACCTTAGCCGAGGTGGTTTCAAAAACTGGCGCAAGCGAAATACACCCGTTCAATAATTATGAGGTGATTGCCGGACAAGCCACCGCGGCAAAGGAATTTTTTGAAGAAGTGGGGCACTTAGATGTGATCATGGCACCCGTGGGGGGCGGAGGACTTTTGAGCGGCACGGCATTGGCAACAAAATTTTTTTCGCCAGGAACATTGGTAATCGCTGGGGAGCCACTCGGTTCCGATGATGCGTATCGATCGCTTAAGAGCGGCAAAATTGAGCAGGCCCAATCCAACACCATAGCGGATGGACTTCTCACAACGTTGGGAGATAAGACTTTTCCCATCATACAAAAAGAGGTAAAGGAAATCATCACCGTTACCGATGATCAGATTATTGAAGCCCTGCGCTTGGTATGGGAGCGCATGAAAATCATCATCGAACCTTCGTGTGCCGTGCCGTTGGCCGCATTGCTAAAAGAAAAAGAGAAATTTTTGGGCAAGCGTGTGGGCATCATTCTTTCGGGGGGCAATGTTGATCTTGAGAAGGTGCTGAAAATGATGACCACAAAACCGGAATAAAATGAGATGCACCTTGATCACGTTTTTTTTCCTTTTCCTTTCACTTTTATTGGCCTGCTCAAAAAAAAAAGAGGAGGAAACCCCGTTTGAGCCACGGCAGGCATTTGGTGCTGTTGATAAAAAACTTCGTGAGGCATCGGGCATCGTGGCCAGCGTGGCAAACCCCCGCCACTTATGGACGCACAATGACGGAGGAAACAAAGCCGAGATTTTTTTGATCAATGAAAAAGCGGAAACAGTGATGACCTGCAAATTAAAAAGTATCATCAACCGCGATTGGGAAGACATAACGATAGGGCGTGGACCCAAGGAAGGAATCAACTATCTATACATTGCCGACATTGGCGACAACGATGGACGGTATGCCTATAAAATGTTGTACCGGATTGAAGAGCCCGCCTTGTCCGATAAGGAGATTGAAATCGAAAAAATAGATACACTGTTGATTCAATTGGCGGACAGACCACGTGACACGGAAGCCATTATGGTTGACCCCATCACCAACAATTTTTATCTTATCACCAAGCGAGAGCACCAAGCAAGACTTTACGAAATCAAATTTCCGTTTGCCGGAGATACGCTGAAGGCCGAGCCCGTGATCACCTTTCCCTTCAACCATGCGGTGGCTGCCAATATTTCGAGTGACGGAAACGAAGTGCTGATAAAAAGCTACCAGCATATTTACTATTGGAAGCGAAACACTGGCGATGCATTTTTACAGTTAATGGAAAAAGAACCTGTGCAATTAGATTACAGGACTGAACCACAGGGTGAATCAATTGCGTGGAGCCAGGATGGCACTGGGTTCTATACGCTTAGTGAATCGGAGAAAGGCACGGGTGGCAATCTTTACTTTTATAAGCGGAAGTAATTTTTAAACCTGCCGGACGATCAGGTCTTTCGTAAATTCAATCAACCGTTTTTTGGCTTGTGAGTTTTTTATTTTTTCGAGTTTGGCAAAACCCTTGTCAAAGTAAAATCCAATTTTCTTTTCGGTTGCTTGAGGAATCCCCAATTTGTTATACAATGCAGTGACTGCTTCTATTTTTTTTTGTTTGTTGAATTTTGTTGCCTTCAGCCATTTTTCTAATTCAACCTTATCTTTTCCCTTTGCCTTTTCCTTTGCTTTGATGAGCAGAAAAGTTTTTTTGTTGGCAACAATATCGCCACCCACCTGCTTGCCAAATTTCTTTTTGTCGGCATACACGTCAAGCAAATCATCTTTCAGTTGAAAGCCGATGCCGATATTTACGCCAAAATCTTTTAATGCTTTTCTTTCCTCTTCGGGGGCAGCGGCCAACAGCGCACCCAGTTCCAAACTAAACCCCAGCAGCACGGCAGTCTTTAGCCGGATCATTTCGATATACTGACCCTCGGATACTTTTGATTTCGCTTCGAACTCCATGTCCCACTGTTGGCCTTCACACACTTCGGCTGCGCACATGTTGAATAGTTTTAGTACTGCTTTCAGTTTTTTCCCTTCAAGAGAAAGGAACAGATCATAAACCCGCACGAGCATCACGTCACCAGAAAGTATGGCTGTGTTCACATTCCACTTTTCGTGCACAGTAGGTTTGCCCCTGCGCAGTGGGGCTTTGTCCATGATGTCGTCATGCAACAAGGTAAAGTTGTGGAATGCCTCAATGGCCGAAGCATAACGCACAATATTTTGGGCATCCCGTTTATAAAATGAATAGGAGAGCAACGTCAACAAGGGGCGCAATCTCTTTCCACCTAGGCCCATGATGTAGCGTATGGGTTCGTAAAGTGATGTTGGTTCCGATCCGAATTTTTGTTTTTTTATTTCGGCTTCAATAAGTTGTACGTATTTTTTAATCATAAACTGCAATCGGATTGTTGCAAAAATACTCTATTTGGGTTTGCTTAAATTTTTCCCACCCTACAAGAAGGCAGTTACGCAATTTATAATTGGACAAGAGCCACATCCTATTGGTGATTCTATTAAACCCCATGCTTCTTCCCCATCTCCCTGATCAGCTTGATCCCCTTCTCCGCCATCTCCCATGGCTCTGAATAATTGCGCCAAACGTTAATGGCGTTGGCAAAATTGGGATCGTTGCGGGTGAAGGCTTCGATGGTGAGCCAGCCTTTGTATTTTATGGAAGCCAGTGCCGCGAAAACTTCATCCCAATCCATATGCCCATCGCCCGGAGTGCCCCGGTCATTTTCACTTATGTGTACGTGCGCCAGGAATGGTGCAATCTTCTTGAGGGCCTCCGAGATTTTCTTTTCTTCGATGTTCGCATGGTGCGTATCGAACATGGCTTTCACATTGGGATGCGAAACTTGATTCACCAATCGGGTGAGTTGATCCATGGTGTTGCACAAGAAACATTCAAACCGGTTCAAGGCTTCGATGGTCAAAACAATGTTGGCTTGCTTGGCATATTCACCGGCAGCATGCAGCACTTCTGCACTCCATCCATATTCTTGTTCTTCGGGCGGATGTCGGTTTGAAAAATCGGCAAAGGCAGAATGAAATGGGCCGCAGATGATTTTGGAACCGATCGCATCAGCGCAATCAATCGCTTCCTTTAAGCGGACATTTGCTTTTTCGCGCACAGCCTTTGAATCGCTGATTGGATTTTCATCAGGCCCCAACCCCAAAACACAGGTAGCTTCCAACCCGATTGACTGAAGATGGTTTCCAAATCGCTTGTAAACTGACTTGTCCTTTTCTTGCATAAAGCACTCAATACCATCGTAGCCAAATGTTTTTAATTTTTCGGTGATGGGCAAAAAACTGTCCGGCAGTCCGCCCGACCACACGAGGAGATTGAATCCGATTTTGTTCATGGTGTGTATTTTTAATTAAAGAAACGACCTCGATTCAGATAGCCATCGGAACTAATGAGATAGTCAGTGTATTTAGAATCCTAAGCCCAACGTTGTTTGATTTTATATTTTCTGATTGCTTTATCGCGGGTAATTAAGACCGTTTCTTCTGTTATATTCTGAGATATTATTATCCTATCAAACGGATCGTTGTGAAGGAGCTCTAAGTCAAGCAGAGCGATTAGGTGACGCTTGCTGATGGGAATGACTTCAATTTGGTTACGCTCAGCAAAACGAAAGAGTTCTTCCAGGCTAATATCTATGGTGAGCTTTCCAATTTGCGTTTTAATAGCAATCTCCCAAAAACTGGCAACGCTTATAAAACAGGGTTGGGTAATGTCCTTAATGATTGCCTTAACAGAACTCGGTAGCTTCTTATCGCCTGCCACAAACCAAAGAAAAGTATGCGTGTCCAAGAGATACGCCATCAAACATAGTCTTTGAAAATCTCCAATGGCTCGTCAAAATCTTTAGCCAACTGAATTTTGCCTTTAGCAAAACCAAATTCACGTGCTTTCAATCTTCTATTGGAACTTCTTTTACTTTTCAAGAAGCCAACAAAGTCTGCCACTTCCTGTTTTAAGTTAGCCGGGAGCGAATCTATTTCAAATTGCAAATCCGTGGTTGTCATGCTATAAAATTAAAGAATGGATTTCTTTTTCAAAAATTTGATGCCCAATATATTTACTGATGTTACGCAAAACGAAGTAACCTGTCAGTTTGATTCCGATAACTATCGAGACGAAAACTGATTACACTGACCGTTCAGTCGCGCGTTACTTATCGGGTCAGTCATTATCGGTTATTGAAAATCATTTTAGTCAGATGTTACTGAGTCGTGTGCCGTATCATTTGCGTTTGGTTTCATTTTTCTTGTTCGTTCTGTTTGTGGTTGAATTTCCATTCCCAAACATCCCCGTCTTCAGGGTCCGTAACAACGCCTGTAAATTCATAGTTGTTTTTTCTTAAAACTTTAACTGAAGCGTTTTCTTCCATTAAAGTCCTTGCAGTTACTATAATTGTTGGGTCGAATTTTAATGAAAGCTCTGTCAATAATCTACATGCTTCTGTTGCTATGCCTTGCCTTTCAAATTGTTCATAGATGTAGTAAGCAATTTCAACCTTACCATTTTGAGGTTTTGATTTGAAGGCACACTGCCCAACCTTTTCACCATCGCGGATTATGGAGTAACCTGTCCATGGTAAATTTTCTTTTCCTGGTCCTTGAAGTTTTATCATTATTAGTGTGAATATTTTTTTCTGTCCTCCGTACTGTCGTTTTGGGTACCGTCCGCGGCTTGCGCCCAACATCTTTAATGGAAGGATTTACCTTGCCACAATCTTCCCTGCCCCTCTTTCCGAAATTGCCGTGATCGTTAGCGCGGGGTTCACACCTGGGTTGGCCGAAATCATCGAGCCATCGAACACAAACATGTTTTCGTAGCCAAAAACTTTATTGTCCAAATCGATCACGCCCTCTTCTTTTGTTTCTCCCATGCACGCGCCCCCTAGAATATGTGCCGTGGATGGTATGCCAGTAATGGTTTCGGTGAATATGACCCTTGATTTGGCATTGATGATCGTGGCATGTTGGTGGGCAAAGGCGTGGGCTTCGGGGATAAATGCCGTTGGGGATTTTCCTTTTTCTATGCGCGACCCCATGCCAAACCAACCCCTGCGAAACTGCAAGGTGCTGTCGAGGTGTTGCATGAACAATAAGATGGAGGTGCGCTTGGCATAATCGTTCACAAATAAAATTTTCAACCACTGAAGGGGCGACTTGAAAGGCAAGATGAAAAGCTTGGCCATGCGAAGGAAAAAATTCTTCTCGCTCATCAATGGCAACAAGGTGAGCCTCCAAAATCCTGAGCCCACACCGTAGCGCACGGGCTCCACGTGGCTGTTGTTGTCTAATTGCAAAATGGAACCGATGGCTATGCCCCTCCACATTTCATCTTTTTTGTTCAGCGTTGTGTTGGATATCAAGGCTTCGTTGTTGGTGCGCACCATGTCACCCACCCTACCGCTCAGGTTTGGCAGTGTGGTGGATTTCAATTTCAATAGCAACGGTACTGTGCCCAGCACACCGCCAGCGAAAATTATTCCTTTGCAGGAAACCTTCTGCTTTGTGGAAAAGTATAGGGTTGATTTTTTGAACTCCACTTCGTAGCCACTTTCGCCATTCGCACCCAAGGGAAGAATGTTTACCACTTCGTGCTCGGCCAAAATTTCGGCACCTAATTTTTGAGCCAGGTACAAATAGTTTTTGTCCAATGTATTCTTGGCGTTATGTCGGCAGCCTGTCATGCAGGCACCACAATGGATGCATCCGGTGCGGTCGGGGCCTTCGCCTTTGAAGTACGGGTCTTTTGCCTTCACGCTTGGTTCACCAAAATACACAGCTACTTTGGTGGGAGCAAAATCTTTTTCTTTTCCCAATTGCTGCGCCATTTTTTGAAGTGCCAAGTCGTTTGCAGCCAGTATGGGATTGACGGCCGCGCCCAACATAGTCCATGCCTTTTCATAGAAGGGCGCAAGTTCCATTTCCCAATCGGCAAGCTTAGCCCACGAGCCGTGTTTAAAAAATTCTGTTTTTGGTTTGGGCAATGTGTTGGCATACACGAGTGAGCCTCCACCCACACCTACGCCACTGAGAATAGAAACATGCCTGAAAAATGTGAGCTTCTGAATGCCAAAAAATTTTAGCTGCGGCAGCCATAACCATTTTCTCAAATTCCAATTTGTCTTCGGAAAATCAGTGCTCTCGAATTTCTTTCCTTTTTCGATGACCAATACTTTATACCCCTTTTCGGAAAGGCGCAACGCGGAAACGGAGCCACCAAAGCCAGAGCCGATGATGACGAAATCGTAGTGGGGCTTAGGCAAGTTGCTTCTCCATTTGTTTCAACTTCTTGTGCATATACCAAAAGAAGAGTGGCGTGAACATAGAAAAAACCATCATGCCCGGATAGCCCGTTGGCATCTGTGGGCTTTGGGGCATGGAGTCGAGGGTGGGATATTTTTTGTTGGACCGATAATGATGGTCGGAGTGGCGCGACAACTCGAAAAGCAAAATCCTTCCAACTATATGATCGGAGTTCCAGGAGTGTTTGTGTTGAACCCTTTCAAAATCCCCTGTGGGAGTCTTTTTCCTGAGCAGGCCGTAGTGCTCAATGTAGTTCACCGTCTCCAACAACAAAATGCCCATAGTGGCGGCCGCCAAAAACGCCAACGTCACTGGCCATCCAAAAAAATAAAATATAGACCCAATCAAACCGATCTGCGCAAGCGTATAGCCCACCATTCTGTTGTTGAATGAAAATGGGTTTTTGTTTTTTGCTTTCAGGCGTTGACATTCTATTTGCCAGGCCAGCGCATAACTTCCAACATGTGAGCGGAGCCAAAAGAAATAAACAGCTTCGCCTTTTCTTGCTGTGGCAGGATCGTGTGGGGTGGCCACGTGTTTGTGGTGACAATAATTATGGTAGGGCAAAAAATGATTCTCCAACGAGGTGAGCAAAAGTATTTCGCCAAGAAATTGTTCGGTACGATTGCTTCGATGGCCAAGTTCGTGGCCAAGGTTTATTCCAAACACACCACACATCAGGCCCATCGCCATGATCCTGCCCGTCATGTCCATACTAGTCAATCCTTCTTCCCCGATAGCTGAAAGGAAATAGACCAGAAAAAAAATCTGTACGGGCAACATCAGGTAGATGAGCCAATCGTACGTTTTATCATTGGCCACAAGTTCCCGTTCGCGTGTTTCCAGATTTTCATTATCGGGCTTGAGCATAAGCTCCAACAATGGCACAAACCCAAAAAAGAAAAGGACAGGCAGAAAAGTTAAAACTCCCGTTGAGGTTAACGCGATGTGCACTGTGAGGGGGAGGGATAGAACGCTGAGGTATTTTAGTTTTTTCATGTCATGAAAATCTACGGCTAAGTTAGAAATTTTATTTGGCAGCCTCTGGTTTTAAAATGTAGAATTGAAATCCATGCCTTCGGCAACCTGATCGCAAGCGAAAAGAAAATGTTAGTCTGTGGGTGCATTGGTTTCGTGGCTACTTGTTTAAAATACAGCAGGCTACATTTCAAATTGTCGCTATTTGGGATAAGGGTCTGACTAAAAAGCGTGGGCAGGCCTTCCTACCTGGCCTTTTCTTCAATGGCAAACGGATGACGTCAGCGGTTATGCAAACCTTTGTTGGAGGAGAATTTGAAATGCACCCGGTTAATCTCTTGCCATATTCTCTTAGTTATTATCTTTGCGCCCTTAAATAACAAATACCCACTATGCCATACCTATTTACCTCCGAGTCGGTTTCTGAAGGCCACCCCGATAAAGTAGCCGACCAAATCTCTGATGCGCTCATCGATTATTTTTTAGCCTACGATCCCAACTCCAAAGTGGCCTGCGAAACGCTGGTGACCACGGGCCAAGTGGTGCTTGCCGGAGAAGTGAAATCCGAAGCCTATTTGGATGTGCAAGACATTGCCCGCGAGGTGATCAGAAGAATAGGCTACACAAAAAGTGAGTACATGTTCGAGGCCAACAGCTGTGGCATTTTCTCGGCCATACACGAACAATCGAGCGATATCAACCAAGGCGTTGAGCGCAGAAAGAAAGAAGACCAGGGTGCGGGCGACCAAGGTATGATGTTTGGCTATGCCACCAACGAAACAGATAATTATATGCCTCTTCCCTTGGAGCTGGCCCACCTTCTATTGAGAGAGTTGTCAGTTATCCGCAGGGAAGGTAAAGTGATGACATACTTGCGCCCCGATGCCAAATCGCAGGTAACGATTGAATACAGTGACGACAACAAGCCGCAGCGCATTGATGCCATTGTGATCTCTACCCAGCATGATGATTTTGCAAAAGATGCCGTGATGTTGAAGAAGATCAAGGATGATATGGTAAACATTCTTGTGCCACGCATCATGAAGAAATTGCCCAAGCGCGTTCAAAAGCTTTTCAACAGCGACATAAAGTATTTTATAAACCCTACTGGCAAGTTTGTGATCGGTGGGCCACATGGCGACACGGGCCTTACGGGAAGAAAAATAATTGTGGATACCTATGGTGGAAAAGGGGCACACGGTGGTGGTGCCTTCTCAGGCAAAGATCCCTCTAAGGTCGATCGTTCTGCGGCCTATGCTACCCGCCACATTGCAAAAAATATGGTTGCAGCCGGTGTGTGCGATGAGGTATTGGTGCAGGTGGCCTATGCGATTGGCGTGGCCAAGCCCGTGGGGCTGTATGTAAACACACATGGCACCTCCAAAGTAAAAATGACGGACGGAGAAATATCAAAGAAGATTGAAAAAATCTTTGACATGCGCCCTTACTTTATCGAAGAGCGTTTCAAGTTGCGCACCCCCATCTATTCCGAAACCGCAGCGTACGGTCACATGGGCCGCGAATCAAAAGTGGTGGAGAAGATATTTAACAAAGGCAAGAAGAGCGAGATCAAAGTAAAAGTGGAGTTGTTTCCGTGGGAAAAATTAGATCAGGTGGAGGCAATCAAAAAATCTTTCAAGATTAAATAAGTTCGGGAAGAAGTAAAAAAAAAGGAAGCGGCCAATAATGGTCGCTTCCTTTTTTTTTGTCAATTCCTCGGAGAGTTATTGTTTAACCAATTGTCCTCTTATTTCGCCACCTGGGTACGTGGAGGAGTGAATGTTTACATAATAAAGTGTGGCATTCAAGTCTGCTTCATTGGCTGCCGTAAGGGCAAGGTTTACCGGATTGGTGTAGGTAATAGGGCTAGTAAATGGAGAAGCAAACGGAAAAACAGCGCCCCCCGCAACATCAGCAGCACCTTTGTGAATATGGCCATTGGTAGCCGCAGCAGACAATCCTGTGTAGGTTACAACGATAGTA
>JANOQB010000533.1:0-1941 GCA_031422215.1 Cytophagales bacterium
CAAATCTTGTTGGCCACCTGGTTCACAAAATGCCGGTTGTGCGACACCACCACAAAGCTCCCTTGATATTGTTGAAGGGCCTGGATCAAAATATTTTCAGAAATAAAATCAAGATGGTTCGTGGGCTCATCCAATAAAAGAAAATTGGCTTCCGAAATCAGCGTCTTGGCCAGTGCCACACGCGATTTTTCGCCTCCCGACAATACTTTTATTTTTTTGAACACGTCTTCATCCGAAAACAGAAAGCAACCCAACACATTCCTTAGCTCTTGTTCGGTTTTGCCGCTGCCCGCTTGTTTCAGTTCATCCAACATTTCGCTGTCAACGTGCAACGACTCAAGTTGGTGCTGTGCATAAAAACCATAGATCACATTGTAGCCGATTATGCGCTCGCCATCCACCGGCTCGGTGTTGGCAATTATGCGCAGCAAGGTTGACTTGCCTTTTCCGTTGGCACCGATCAACGCAATTTTATCGCCCCGCTCGATGATGGCGCTCGTGTGTTTTAAAATAACCTGGCTGCCGTATGCTTTGGAAATATCGCGCAGCGTTACCACGTGCCTGCCCGAAGGTTGCTTAAAAGTAAAACGGAAATTGACCGCGGCATTGTCGCTAACAACCTCATCAACCAAATCCATCCTTTCCAACGCTTTGATGCGCGATTGCACTTGCTTTGATTTGGTGGCCTTGGCGCGGAAGCGTTCTATGAACCGTTCCGTCTGGCGTATTTTTGATTGCTGGTTTTCGAAAGCACCTTGCTGGATTTCCTCGCGCATGTCTTTCTCTTTCAGATAATAAGAATAATTTCCTTCGTAGGTCACTAGTTCTGAGTTGGTGACTTCCACGGTTTTGGAAATAACGTTGTTCAGAAAAGTACGGTCGTGCGATACCACCACTACGGCACCATCGTAGTTGCGCAAGTAATTTTCAACCCACTCAATAGAAGGCAAGTCCAAGTGGTTGGTGGGCTCATCCAGCATGAGGCACGCGGGTTTTTCCAAGAGCAGTTTGGCCAGCATCACGCGCATGCGCCAGCCTCCCGAAAATTCGCGCAAGGGCCGGTGCAAATCTTTGGTGGTAAAGCCAATGCCTTCCAACACTTCTTCGGCTTTGGCCTGCATGACGTAGCCATCGAGGTGTTCAAATTTCTCTTGCAGTTTTGTGAGTTTGTCCACCAAGTCATCGGAGTATTCGGTTTCCAATAGGTGCAGGGTTTTTTCAATCTGCCGTTGTGTGTCCACGGCTTCTTTAAATGCTTCCATGGCCACGGTGAGGATGGCATCGTCCGATTGATAGGAGAGGAGGTCTTGGTTTAAAAACCCGATGGTGCAATCTTTGGATTTGCTGATCGATCCTTTGTCGATGTTAAGGTCACCATTGATAATTTTAAGCAAGGTGGATTTGCCGCGGCCATTGAGCCCGATCAAACCAATTTTGTCGTTGGGCTTTATAAACATGGACGCATCTTCGAGAAGAGCGCGGCCACCGATGTAGTAGGAGATATTTGAAACAGAAATCATGGTTGTAAAAAATCCCCGCAAAGGTAGTTTTAAAAATGGGCTTAGGCCAAGGGGTTTTGAAATGGGTGGAGCTTTGTTATGTGTGACTAAAGTCCACTGAATCCCAGTCATCAAAATAGTTTCGCTTTTGATGGTTCGTCTTTCGATATTTGGAGAAATTATAAAAGGATCCAAATCTAAACTCAAACTCAAATTCAAAAGCAATATCATCCTAACTACTATCTCCCAACTCCTAAATTCTGACTTCTAACTTCTAAATTCTAACTCCCATGACCAAATACCCACTTTCCCTTTCGCTGATGGCGCTGTTCCTATTCTTCAATGGATTGGAAATACCAAACCGGCCAATTTCAAAAGCATCGGACACCTCTATGCCCGCCATTACAAATTTCAGTGCCGAACTTCCATTGAGTTCGATCAA
>JANOQB010000534.1:0-2613 GCA_031422215.1 Cytophagales bacterium
GCCCCCAATGGAGCACAAGATTTAGTGATTTACGTGGCAGGCGCAGAAGTGGAGACTAAAGATATTTCGGCAACCGACCTCGCATCACCCATCGCATATGAATACGCAATTCCCGCCAACTCAGTGGTGGGAGCCAAAATAATTGTTTCTTTCCAAGTGATTGATACAAAAAATTATCCTTCGGCCATTTCAAATTTTGTGATCACCGTGGGTGACCCTGTTATTAGTTTGCAGGGAACGTTGACAACGCAAACATTGGATGCCACTAAGCCTTATTTGTTGAAAGGCCAGGTGTTTATTCCTACTGGCGTAACGCTAACCGTGCCAGCCGGAACAATTATCAAAGGAGACAAAGCCTCGAAGGCAGTGTTGATCGTTCAGCCAGGTGGAAAATTGATTGCCAATGGAACGGCAAGCAATCCGATTGTATTTACTTCTGCGCAAGCAATAGGTGAAAGAGACCGTGGCGATTGGGGCGGCATTGTGATGTTAGGAAATGCTTTTGTAAACCAAAGTGCGAAACCAGCTATTGAAGGAATTACACCTACGCAAAACTATGGAAGCGTTGCTGCCGATGGAGCTACACCTTCTACCAATGCAACCGAAAACTCGGGTTCATTAAAGTATGTGCGCATCGAATATGCCGGCATCGAACTTACACCAAACAATGAAACCAACAGCTTGACGATGGGCGCCATTGGCAATGGTACTACCGTGGAGTTTGTGCAGGTTTCCTTTGGTGGCGATGATGGCTTCGAGTGGTTTGGTGGTACAGTTAACGCAAAATATTTAGTGTCGCACTCTACTTGGGACGATGACTTTGATACCGATTTTGGCTGGGGCGGAAACGTGCAGTTTGGATTGGTTGTGCGTAACCCTTTCTTTGCCGATCAGTCGGGCTCCAACGCTTTTGAAAGTGACAACCAGGGAAATGGAAATGCGATTGCGGGAATCTGCGATGGCACCACTAACACGGGATGCACACGCGGTATTTTCTCAAACATCACAGTGCTGGGCCCGCGCGAAATTCAAAGCAGGACTTTATCGGCAAACTATCAGAATGCCGCGCACATCCGCAGACGGTCGGCCATCTCTATATTCAACTCTTTCCTATCTGGATATCGCGTAGGCATCCGTATTGACGACCAGGGCACGTTGGATAATCTTGTTTCAGGTGCGGGCAAGCATGCTTTCAATGTATTGTCGGTGCCAGGAGCAACCCTTGTTGGAACTTCGACAACTGCAGCCGATGCAGCATTTGCCACAGGGCTTTCGAGTGGTGATGCAACCGCGGTTTCAACTTACTGGACAGCAAACAACAACACCGTGTTCAATACTATTACGAACACTTCCGCTTTCGCAGATTTAGGAATTACCGCTTCCTTGTTCTGGGCTGGCCAGACTTCTTCAAACTATCCTTCAAATCCAAACTTCACTTTGGTGGCAGGCGTGGCCGGCAATAACAACCTGAATGCAGGAGCGAACTTTGCCGATGCAAAATTTACAGGCAACTCATTCTTCACCACAATAAATACTTTTCGTGGAGCGTTTGGCACAACAGATTGGACTGATGGATGGAGTGAGTTTCAACCTTTGAACGAAGTTTATTGACAAGGTAGGTTGTATCAGGGCGAAAAGGAGATCGCGGCTCAAAGCCTGCCTGCCGGCAAAGGCGGGGCCGCGATGACTGATAGACTTCTTAGTTAGCCCCAGACGAGTAACTTAAAAATAGGGTTTAGTTTGTAGTGAAGGCCTGCCGTAAGGTGGGTCTTCTTATTTTTGTGATATGAAGAAAATAATTTTAAGCTCAATGGTTTTGTGCTTTATGGCGGGCGCTTGCACAAAAAACAATTATCAGGTGGGCGAGCACCTCACTCCGCTGCAGCAGGACGAAATGATGTGGAAGATTATCCGCTACTTAGGCCGCCCCCCCGAAGGACTTACCTTTGAGGAGAGATTTTATGCACCTTACGATTCCGTCTATCGCGAGCAGGCCAAGGCTCATAAATTCGATGCGTATTTTATCAAAGGACGAACGCACTATTTTCTGGTGAGCCGCAAAGCACCGAGCGTGGTGGATAAGCGGGTGGCCACAGCGGGAAAATTTGCAGTAAGTGGCGATGAAAAGATTATAGAATATGAAGAAGCATTTCGCACCTGGAAAATGGTGCCCGATACATTGGCCAAGCGCGAAATGATTTTGTTTGACAGGTTTGTGAAAGGCGAATCCCTTGAGCCTTATGAAACCAAAAATTCAAACGGTGTGGAATACATTGAGTTTCCGGATGAGCGGACGTATTTTGATAAAGGGGCAAAAATGTGGAGAACCAAGTAGTTCAATTGATCTTCCTCTGCTTTTCTTTGTGCGTCTCCATCACCTTTTTTATTTGCACGCCAACATTCACTAATGAGTCCTGGGCTTTCTTGTTGTTTTGGATTTTTATCTTGAGCACAGCATTTTCAAGTTTGTTTGCTTCCAGCGATTTCTCCAAGCGGATTTTTTCCTGATCGTTGTTGCTCAGTTTAAGCGTAAGGTCTTTGTTTTGGTTTAGGGTGCGTTGCTTTTGTTTTTCCACGGCATCGAGGGCTTGCTGTGTTTCGTCTATTTTTTCC
>JANOQB010000535.1:0-2995 GCA_031422215.1 Cytophagales bacterium
AACTGAAAGACCTGCAACGTACATTTCAATTTCTGAAATGGCCAGCAAAATATGTTGAAGCCGAACCTTATCGCCCAGGCCTTTTTTCATAGACTAATACTTTGTCTTGATTAATATAAGGCAAGATGAATTTTGAAATACCACCATCAGCCAGTAAATCTACCTTACGCTTAAACATTTCTTCCAGATCAAGTTGCATAGAAATAAATTTCACCAACCCCATCCTTACGTTTTCATCGATCTCAATTAAAATGTCAATATCACTGTCTGGCGTTTCTTCATTTCGTGCAAACGAACCAAACACAAAAGCCCTCTTCACTGGTTTTGAAGAAAAGAATTTGCTTAGTTTTTCTATATCGGGCGATGATAGCATGGCGCAAAGATCACAATTAAAAATTTATCCCATCAAATCTCCAAACACCTCCGTCAGTTTTCCAAACGACTTCACGGCAATTTTTGTCTTGCTCAAGTCTATTGACTTCTGGCTGAACTTCGAAATATAAATTTCTTTGAAGCCAAGTTTCTCTGCTTCTGAAATGCGCTGATCGATCCTATTCACAGCGCGAAGCTCTCCGCCCAATCCTATCTCGGCTGCAAAACATATTTTATCACTCACGGGTATTTCCTGCATGGAAGAAATAATTGATACACACAAGGCCAGGTCAATGGCAGGGTCTTCAACATAAATTCCTCCCGCCATATTCACAAACACATCTTGTGTGCCCACCCTAAAGCCGCAACGTTTTTCAAGCACGGCCAGCAACATGTTTAACCTCTTTTGATCGAAGCCTGTGGGCGTGCGTTGTGCGGTTCCATACGAAGCCGGGCTCACCAGCGATTGTATTTCGATCAACAGCGGACGGTTGCCCTCAATGGTTGCACCGATCGTTACGCCACTTAGCAATCCATCTTTTTGTGAGATCAGAATTTCGGAGGGATTGGAAACTTCGCGAAGACCCGTGCCCAGCATTTCATAGATGCCAATTTCGGAAGTGGAACCAAACCGGTTTTTGGTGGTGCGCAAAATGCGATACGCCAAATGGCGGTCGCCTTCAAACTGCAGCACCGTGTCCACCATGTGTTCCAATACTTTTGGTCCGGCCAGCATTCCATCTTTGGTGATGTGGCCCACCAGAAAAACCGGTGTGTTGGTTTCTTTGGCAAACTTCATCAGCTCGCCTGCGCACTGCCGTACTTGTCCGATACTTCCTGCCACAGAATCGAGTTGATGTGAATGAAGCGTTTGTATGGAATCAATGATGATGAGGTTGGGCTTTAACAATTCAATGGCCTGAAAAATATTTTTGGTGCTCGTTTCGGCCAGCATGTAAAAATTTTCGTGGTTGGCTTTGCTGTTAGCAGACGGTTTTTTTTCTTTTACCGAAATCCGTTCCGATCTCATCTTGATCTGTTGCTCGCTTTCCTCGCCCGACACATAAAGCACTTTGGCTTTTTGCAGGGCCAATCCAATTTGCAACATCAATGTTGATTTGCCAATGCCTGGCTCGCCACCGATCAACACCAACGAACCGGGCACAATGCCACCGCCCAACACCCGGTTGAGTTCGTGATCGGGCGTGGCAATCCGTATTTCGCCTGACGATTCAATTTCATTCAGTGTTTTTGGTTTGCTGGTTTTGCTTTTACCGGAGTTTTGTCGCCACTCGTTTTTGTCTCCTTCATTTTTGGATACCACTTCTTCTACAAACGAATTCCACGAATTGCACGATGGGCATTTGCCTACCCACTTGGGCGACTCGTAGCCACAGCTTTGGCAGAAGAATAAGGTTTTTGTTTTGGCCACAGCCTCAAAGGAAAGTAAACTTTTACAAAGTTAGTTCTGTTTGCCTTTTCCGTTGTTAAATATTATTTATACTTTGTTTCGCCTTAACCCACCCTGCCGATGAAACACCTGTTCAAACTCATCTTGCTTCTTGCAATTCCTGTTATCTGCAATGCCCAAAAACCTCCCGTCAAGTTTGGTGACATTTCCATCGAGGATTTCCGGCCAGGAGCGAGGAGTGAAGTCGTAAGCGGCGTGGACCAGGACATCCACACCCTTCCATGGCAGAAGCTGGGGATCATCGCCCAAGGCATAGGAAACCCATGGTGCCGCACACGGGCGACGGCTTAAGGACAGCACCTCGTGACCGTGAGCCCGGAAGCAATTCGAGATGCAGTTGCCCACATAGCCGGATGCCCCGGTGATGGCGATCTTCATGGCGGATCGAGTTGGCCGGCGAGGCTGCCGATGCGATGGGCATTCGCCATGACGCTGAAAGTGATGGAAGTTCCAGGGATGCTCGTTAGAACCGATGAGTCCACCAAATGGACGCGATCCATTCCCGGAAGCCTGCCCAGGATGTCGGTCTCGAACGCTTGTGGCTGGGCGCGCATCGGGAATGTGCCGCCGCTGTGGTAGCCACTGCCAGGGTTGGGAAACTTCAAGCCAGGCAGCAGTGGCAGGGCTCGGAGGTTCAATGTCTGTTTGACGAGCTTCCAACCGACCCGCAGGGTCGTGGTAAATGCCCGGCGGGACTTTTGAATCCGGGCGTCGAGAAAGGCCTTGCCATCAGCGGCCCTTTTCAATGTCAGCTCGACCGAACCCGATTCTTTGGAATGGATGAATCCCTGGGCGATCAGCAGGCGACCGAGAAACTGGCGGCGAAATGAGGAGAATCGCATTGGCCACCTAAGGAACGTTTGGTTGAGTTCGTGGTGCAGAAACGAGCTATAGCCATAGACCTGAAGGTGGACCAGATGCTCACTAACAGTCGGGTCGTCAATTTCCAGAAAGACTTGGGAGGATGTGTGCAGCTTCTCCGATTCAACGGCATCCGTCATTCCGAAGCGTAGCAATGGATAGATGAAATACTGGCTGTCCAAAAGTCGGATAGGCCGATTGAAGAGTTGCAACGAGTTGAGGACAATTTTAGCGGTCGGTAAGACGCCGGCTCCCACGAAAACCCGGGTGGCGCGATGGGAGAAGGGCGTG
>JANOQB010000536.1:0-3760 GCA_031422215.1 Cytophagales bacterium
GACGCCACCAATCGCAAGGGCTGGAGAAAACTTTTTGCCTTTATGGGCCCGGCCTATCTTGTTAGTGTAGGCTACATGGACCCCGGCAACTGGGCCACCGATATTGCCGGGGGCAGTCAGTTTGGGTATAAATTGATTTGGGTGCTGCTCATGTCAAACCTGATGGCCTTGTTGTTGCAAAGTTTGAGTGCCCGGTTGGGGATTGTGCGCCAGTTGGATCTCGCCCAAGCTTCGCGAACCACCTACCATCCGGTCGTAAATTTCTGTCTGTGGATATTGGCCGAAATAGCCATTGCCGCCACCGACCTTGCCGAAGTGCTTGGTATGGCCATTGGTTTGCAACTTTTGTTTGGTCTTCCATTGGTTTGGGGCGTGTCGCTCACAGTGTTGGATACCTTGCTGCTGCTGTTGCTTCAAAGCTATGGTATGCGCAAGATCGAAGCGTTTATTATAGCGTTGGTGGCCACCATCGGTGTTTCTTTTTTGTTGGAAATGATTTGGGCCAAGCCCGATATGGGTGCGCTGGCCCTTGGGTTCATCCCTTCCCTCCCATCGGATGCCGCACTTTATATAGCCATCGGGATTATTGGGGCTACTGTAATGCCTCACAATTTGTATTTGCATTCGTCATTGGTGCAAACGCGCAGGATCGACACCACCGAAAAAGGGATTTGGAGCGCCATTAAATATAACCTCATCGACTCCACGATTGCCTTGAATGCTGCCTTCTTTGTAAACTCGGCCATACTCATTCTGGCCGCCTCCACTTTTTTCAGGGCCGGCATGTATGAAGTCTCCGACATTCAGGATGCCTACAAGTTTTTGTCTCCATTGTTGGGAAATGAATGGGCCTCCATAATGTTTGGCGTTGCTTTGATTGCGGCTGGCCAAAGCTCTACCATTACCGGCACCCTTGCCGGCCAGATTGTGATGGAAGGATATTTGAACTTGCGCATTGCGCCCTGGCTGCGAAGGCTTATCACAAGGCTCATTGCCATCATACCAGCTTACATAGTAATCCTTATGTATGGCGAAGGGAAAACTGGGGAGCTTCTGGTGTTCAGCCAGGTGGTGCTCAGCCTCCAACTAGGTTTTGCCATTATCCCGTTGATACACCTCACCAGCGACAAAGAAAAGATGGGCGTGTTTGTGATCAAGCAGTGGATGAAAATTGCTGCTTGGGCCATTGCCATCATTATCGTTTCGTTAAATGCAAAATTGGTGATGAATGAAATTTCCGGTTGGCTGTTGGCAGCAGGAGACAATGCCTGGATCGTTTGGTCCACCGCCATCCCGGTTTGTGTAGGTGCTGCCTCCTTGCTGCTCTATATTTCTTTCAAGCCCTGGTTGGACAGACGAAGGAGTGAAATGGGAGCCAAGGCACCGCACGGATCGGCCACTGAAATAATTAATTTGGACAAAACACCGTACAAGAAAATTGCAGTCACCATTGATTTTAGTTCGGTGGATTCACTTACCATTCGAAGTGCCGTTTCGCAAGGGGGCAAAGGCGCCCGCTACCTGCTGGTGCACGTAGTGGAAACTGCCGGGGCCATGTGGTATGGAAGTGAAATTGCCGACCATGAATCCAACCAAGACGAGGCTGCTTTGAAAAGCTATGCCGACCAACTGATCAGTCAAGGATATGAGGCAGAGTTTAAAATCGGATTTGGAAACCCGAAACGGATCATACCAGAAATTGTGAACGGTTACCATGCCGACTTGCTGGTGATGGGTGCCCACGGCCACAAGTGGGTAAAAGATCTAATTTTCGGAACCACCTTGGACACGGTTCGGCACAGGGTGAAAATGCCTGTGTTGATTGTGAGGGGGTGAGAATTAGATATGAGATGGGAGCTGGGGGGAGATGTGAGATGGGAGAAACATCTGCCGCCCTTGTTGGTGTTGCGCATGTGCATTAGCGCGGATCCACCAACAAGCGAGGTGACTCATGCTTGTCGGTGAGCCCGCCCGCAATTCCCTCGCACAACACCAACAAGGGCGAGGGACGCGAACCAAGGCTTAGGGCAGAGAAGTACAGAAGTCAAGAACATAAGGCCATCAAATTTTGAATGTTGGATTTTGAATTTGAACCTTGCAGGCATGACTTCAGCCCATGCCATTGATGACACCATCATAGCCCTTGCCACCGCGCAGGGCGTAAGTGCCATTGCCGTAATCCGATTATCAGGAAAAGATTCCATCCGCCTTGCCAACCAAATGTTCAAAGGAAAAAATTTGGAGATGCAACCATCGCACACGGTGCATTTGGGCACGCTTGAAGCAGATGGCAAAACCATTGACGAAGTGTTGGTTGCTCTTTTTAAAGAACCTAATTCTTATACCCGCGAAAATTCTGTTGAGATATCTTGCCACGGATCGCCCTATATAGTAAAGCAGATCATCAAGGCATTTCTGCGCACCGGTGCACGGCTGGCCGGGCCCGGAGAGTTTACCAAACGGGCATTTATGAATGGCCGCTTCGACCTGGCCCAGGCCGAAGCTGTGGCCGACCTTATCCAAGCAGAGAACGAAAACGCCCGGCAGGCTGCCATCAATCAGATGCGCGGGGGATTTTCGCAGGAGATAAAACAGTTGCGCGAAGAACTAATTCATTTTGCTTCCCTCATTGAGCTGGAATTGGATTTTGGCGAAGAGGATGTTGAGTTTGCCGGCCGCAAAGACCTAACCGATCTGGTAAGAATGATTATGGATTATTTGGATCCCCTTATCAAATCCTTTGATGAGGGAAATGTGATAAAAAATGGTATCCCTACCGTGATTGCCGGCAAGCCCAACGCGGGCAAGTCAACCCTGCTCAATGCATTGCTCAATGAAGATAAAGCCATCGTGTCGGAAATACCCGGCACTACCCGCGATGTGATTGAAGATGAAATTACCCTTGGCGGGATAAGTTTTCGGTTTATGGACACTGCCGGGCTTCGCGAAACCACGGATGTGATCGAGGCATTGGGCGTATCGCGCACACGCGAAACCATGAAGAAGGCTTCTCTTATCCTCTACCTTTTTGATTTATCGGAAACCGATCTTGTTAGCCTGAAGCAGGAAGAAGCCGAACTTAAAAGCTTGGGCATCCCCTACCTTAAAATCGGGAATAAACTTGACCGGGCCAAGGCAGAGGTACTGAAGGCCATTGAGGGTCGTGATTTTATTCTCATCTCCGCTGCCACAAAAACCAACCTTGATTCATTAAAAAGCCGACTTCTCTCAAAGTTTAATGTTAGCGAAGTGCGCCAAGGCGATGTGCTGGTCACCAACTTGCGCCACTACAAAAAGCTAACGGAAACAAACGAGTCACTTCATCGGGTGTTGACCGGTTTAACCACTGGAGTGACCGGAGATTTTCTTGCCATGGACATCCGCCAGGCCCTGCACCACTTGGGTGAGATCACCGGGGAGATAACTTCAGACGACCTGCTTGCAAATATTTTTTCAAAATTTTGTATCGGAAAGTAGCCACTGTTTACAACTGACCCAATAATCCTCACCAAAAACGCTTACGAGAATGCAGCTTCAAAAAATCGAAACTAAAATCTATGAAGTGAGAGGGCAAAAAGTAATGTTGGACTTTGACCTTGCCGAACTGTATGAAACAGAAACTAAATACCTTAAACGAGCTGTAAGGGCTAACCTCAGACGTTTTCCACCCGATTTCATGTTCGAGTTATCTAAGACTGAATGGGAAACTTTGAGGTGCAATTTTAGCACCTCAAACAAAAGAGGCGGTACACGATACTTG
>JANOQB010000537.1:0-1764 GCA_031422215.1 Cytophagales bacterium
GCCAGTTCCAAAATTTACTTATGCCACAACCTTGGCCGAGCAGGAGCAGCAAATCAAAACGGATCCCCTGGTTCTTCGTTTTGCTGAATCAAGAAAAAGGCAAAACAAAGATCAGTATCGCCCCATCTATCATTTTGTAAGTCCTGAAAGTACCCTCAACGATCCCAACGGATTGTGTTTTTGGCAAGGTAACTGGCACCTGTTCTACCAGGCATACCCTCCTGAAGATAGGCGCCAGCACTGGGGCCACGCCATCAGCAAAGATTTGATCCATTGGAAAGATCTTCCTTATGCTATTTATCCCAGTCCGGAGCGCGCTGTTTTTTCTGGAACTACATTGGTGGAAGACAACCGAGTGATCGCCATGTACCACGGAACGCAAGCCGGCAATATGGTAGCTACATCCAGTGACCCGCTCCTTCTTAACTGGGAGAAAACAACCAAAGACAAAGCAGCCATTCCATTGCTAAGTGCTTCAGGTTTTGCAACACCATACAGCGTGTTCGACCCAAGTATTTGGAAAAAGGATGGAGTGTATTACGCGCTCTCGGCAGGCCGCGCACCCAAAGGCACCGAAGGGAAAAAGTTTTCGGCCACTTATTTATTCCGATCAAAGGATTTAGTCAATTGGGATTACCTGCATGAGTTTGTGGAAGAGGACCGCTTCACCTTGATAGGCGATGATTACGCATGTCCATATTTCTGGCCGATTGGCGATCGGTACATTCTTCCATTCTACAGCCACATGAGCGGAGGTCAATATCTGATTGGTGATTATGATACCAAGCGCGATAAGTTTGTTGTTGGCAATCATGGTAAATTTAATTTTGGCCCCTCCGGTCCCTCGGGGGTTCATGCACCATCGGCAACACCTGATGGCAAAGGTGGAGTCATCATCATTTTTAATATGAACCCCGGCAAGCCAACGGGTGAGTGGAACCAAATCATGACACTGCCAAGAAAATTGACTTTAGTCGGTAGGGATGATGTAAGGCAAGAACCCACAGGTGATATTGAATCGCTGCGTTACAACAAACAGGAAGTAAAGGCAACCAAACTCGTGGCCAACAAAGAAATCGTGTTTAAAAATATTAGCGGCAATGCGATGGAACTAAACATCGAAGTGGATGTAAAAGATGCACCGGCATTAGAGTTAAACGTGCTCCGCTCACCGGGCAAAGAAGAATATACCAAGATTGTTTTTTATAAAGGGAGAGGGTTTGCTGCAGGGCGCGATTATAGGTTTGTTGAAGTGGAGCGGGTAGTGCAGCCCGGTCAAAAATTTCCCGCTCCCAATCCTCCGGCCCAATCTCAAAGGATGAGCCTCATCTCCATCGAGTCTGCATTCGCCTCGCTTCATCCCGATGTGCATCCGCGCGCTCCGGAAACGGCTCCGGTTTTTATTGAAAACGATGAGCCACTGAAGCTGCGCGTGTTCATTGATAAAAGTGTGGTTGAAGTTTTTGCCAATGGAAAGCAAGTGCTTGGTGTGCGTGTGTATCCAAGCCGCAATGATAGTATGGGCGTTTCCCTCCGCTCGCAAGGACAGGACAGCGAGTTGAAATTGTTGGAAGCCTGGCAGATGAAAAGTATTTATGAATAGTAGGTAATGTTTTTAATAAAATAAATGAGTTCGTATCACTTAAATCCTAACTAAGATGAAAAAGATTACAACAAGCCTCTTGTCATTTTTTCTTTTTCTTTTGGTCAACCATATCGTTTCAGGCCAGGCCGATAAGCCACCATACATTTCGCCTGTGCCAA
>JANOQB010000538.1:0-3990 GCA_031422215.1 Cytophagales bacterium
ATTCAACCAATTGATCAATTTGAAGTGGGTCTTTTTCCTTCTGCTCGCACTGATTTCTGCCGAGTGGTTTTTGAGAAAGTATTTGGGGGCGTATTGAGTTGATAAGGTTTTTTAACACGGAGGTGCGCAGAGGTGGTTTGATAAATTATTTTGGCTGGAGTGGCCTTCCGCTGTTTTTAAGAAATTATTTGGGATGTATTGATAGCGGAAAGAAATCGATCACCACTTCAATAGTTATGGGCTTTGCCACAAGGCACGAAGACACGAGGATTCTCTTTTGCATTTGTTTCGTGGTCTTTGTGTGTTGGTAACTGATGTACGCATAAATCTAATTTCAATGTATTTTCTTAGTGAAACTTCGTGGCTTGGTGCCTTTGTGAAAACTAAATGAATGAATGAATGGAATAGAGAAGTTTTTCCATCGTTTTTAATAAACTTGACGATCTGTTCCGAAACCCAAACCAACCAACTGCTCATGAAAAAATTTCTCTTTCTTCTCCCTCTTGCCCTTCTGCTTGCCTGCTCACCTCAAGACAAAAAATCACATCCTGATTTGATCCTTCTCAACGGAAAAATCTGGACAGCCGAAGGTGCCTCCACGTTTGCCGAAGCGGTTGCCATCACAGGCAACACCATTGCTGCGGTGGGCAATTCTTCCGACATAAAAAAACTTGCTGGCGATTCCACACGGATCATTGACTTGAATGGAAGATTGGTGACACCCGGTTTCAACGATGCCCACATTCATTTCCTCAGCGGTTCGCTCGGCCTGGCCGAAGTAGAACTTACCGAAACAAAATCCATGAAAGAAGTTCTCGCTTACATAAAAAAATACGCGTCCGATTTTCCCGATAGGAAATGGATCACTGGCCGCGGTTGGCAATACACGATGTTCCCCGGTGGGTTGCCCACAAAAAAAATGCTGGACTCCATTGTGAGCGACCGCCCCATAATGATCCGGGCGTATGATGGCCACAGTGCGTGGGTCAATTCCAAAGCGCTGGAGTTGGCGGGCATCGACCGCAACACAAAATTTAACGGCTTCGGTGAACTAGTGCGCGATGGCTCCGGTGAGCCCACGGGCGCATTGAAGGAAGGGGCCATGGGCTTGGTAGGAAAGTTGGTGCCAGAAAAAACACGCGATGAAAATCTTGAAGCGTTGAGGTTGGGAATGAAATTGGCAGCACAATTGGGCATCACCAGCATTCAAAACGCAAGTGGAAATCTGGACGAAACATCGCTCTATGAAGAGTTATTGAAAATCAATGAACTCTCGCTGCGTGTGTCAGTGGCTTTTTCCGTAAACGACCAAACAACAAACGATGACATCCGGTCTTATGGGCAGGTGCGCGATCGGGTGGGCAACAATTCTATGCTCCGCACGCTCGCGGTCAAGTTCATGATCGATGGTGTGATAGAAGGCCACACCGCATTTATGTTGGAGCCGTATGTGGATGTGGTGCCCAAAGAACTTTCGGCAACCGGCCAAGTGGCCATGCCGCTGCCTGCCTTTGGAGATTTGGTGGCCACGTTCGACAGCCTCGGTTTTCAGATTTACACGCACGCCATTGGCGACCGTGGCGTGAGGGAAACTCTTAACGTGTATGAAAGTGCTACGAAAAAAAATGGCCCACGCGATTCGCGCCATCGCATCGAACATATTGAAACGATAAACCCAAGCGACATTCCCCGCTTTGCACAGTTGGGCGTTATGCCCAGCATGGAACCCATCCATGCCGAGCCCGCCACCGTGGCCGTTTGGCAAAAAGCCATTGGCGAACAACGATTGCCTTACTCGTTTGCGTGGGCATCCATGCTAAAGGCCAATGCGAAATTGGTTTTCAGCAGCGACTGGCCTGCGTGTGTGGCACTCGATCCCATCCGTGGTTTGCACACCGCAGTGAACAGGCGCACCATAGATGGCCAACCCGAAACCGGTTGGGTGCCCGAACAAAAAGTTTCCATGCCCGATGCGTTGCTGGCCTACACGCACATGGGTGCTTACGCATCGTTTGAAGAAAACCTGAAAGGAAAAATAAAGCCTGGCTTTTTGGCCGATGTGATTGTGCTGTCGCAAGACTTGTTCACCATCAACCCGATGGACACCTACAAAACCAATGTGATGATGACGGTGTTTGATGGCAAAGTGATTTATGAAAGAAAATAGCGGATAAGACAATTTTGCGATCGCACGGACATTGTTTGAACTCAACCTACTGTTTGAAGTTGGTGAATTAAGTTGTTGCTGGTAGTCTGACCTGCAATGGTGAGAGACTTCAAAATAGCCCCTCTCTCAGAATTTCAAAAACGACAAGAAGCAATTAAGATTTGAAAAGAGTTGGTCGGGAGACCAACTCAAACGCGGGGGCAAAGTTTGGGTTTTGTGCGTGGAATTGCAGAGAAAGGATTACATCCTCGCCATGTACCAATTCAATTCCTTTTCCATTTTTTTATACCGAAAAATGGTGGTTACAATTTTTTGTAAACGCACGAAAGCCGTTTCGCTTTTTACTACATAGTCGAAAGCCCGGTGGTGCATGCAATTAATCGCCACCTCAATTTTATCTTGTGAGGACAGCATCACCACAGGAATATCCGGATTGAAGGCTTTTATCCTATCCAGTGTTTCAACCCCGTTCATCGCGTTCGCATCAATGCCATCGAGGTGATAATCTAAAATTATGACATCCGGATTCTGCGATAAATTCTCCAGGCAAAGTTCACCCGTTGAAAAGGTGTCAATGGAAAAATCACCATGTTGGAGAAATTCAATTTCCAATGATTTTAAAAACACCGCATCATCATCCACCAGGAAAAGTATTATCTTAGGTTTGTTATTCATCAGGCAGCATTGTTTAAGGTGTTTAACTCTTCTTTCAATTCCCGACAGGCCTGTGTGCAAATGCCTTCGAGCTGCGAGACCATGCCTGGTATCCGCTCGGTCTGTTCCCGGTGACTTGCCTGCCCGTCTTCGTTATTCAGGCGTGCATATTCTTGTATTTTTTTTGCCATACTTTCAAAATCCGTATGAATGCCCACCACTGAAAAGGAAGGAATCATTTTATGTATGACCGAATACAAAGTGCGCCAATCTTTATTTAGCACACTTTGTTTCATGGTTTTAATTAAAGGAGGGGTTTGCTTCAAATAAATGGTCATGATTTCCGTTTTCAATGCACGGTCAGATTTTGTAAGGCGATTCATATACGTCAGATCGATACAACGCAAAACGGCAGGTGGTTCATTTCCATTCACTTCCTGCATTTGGTACTTCATCATCGGTTTTTTTACCAGACCCACAATTTTACTGTACAATAATTTTTCGTCAATAGGTTTAGCGATGTAATCGTTCATGCCCGCTGCTTTACATTTTGCTAAATCCACGGTGGTTACATCGGCTGTTAAAGCGATAATGGGGATTTTAGAATTCAATTTATGGCGAATGTATTCGGTCGCTTCAAACCCATTCATTTCGGGCATCTGCAGGTCCATCAAAATAATATCGTAGGAGTTGGCCTCCAGTTTCTCGATGGCTATTTTTCCGTTGGCTGCAATATCCCGTTCAAATCCAAAATCATCTAAAAGTGTTTTCATCAGCAGTTGGTTGAGTGCAATATCTTCTACCACCAACACTTTTATATTTTTAATTTCTGCATCTAATTCCATGAGTTCTGTTTCTGATTCTGCTCCCGCAGAAGTCTTTTTAAAGCTCAGTATAAAACTAAAGGTAGAGCCTTCATCCATTTTACTTTTTACGAGAATGCTTCCCCCCTGCGGCTCCACTAATTGTTTAACGATAGCAAGTCCTAATCCTGTGCCACCATATAACCTGGAAGTGCCACTGGTTGCCTGCTCAAAGTTTTCAAAAATATTCTCAAGCTTATCTTCTGGTATGCCAATTCCTGTATCGGTAACAGCAAATTCAATGGTGGCTTCCTCTTCGTTCTCGTTTAACAAATGCACGCGTACAGTGATTTTGCCTTGGGTCGT
>JANOQB010000539.1:0-5398 GCA_031422215.1 Cytophagales bacterium
TCGGCCCGACCATCTTCATCCGTGTCTTTCACGTGCAACAAGAAAGGAGGCGCGGCCACTAAAATGCCATTCTTGAAAGGTAAAATGGAAGTGGCCATTCGCAGGTTCTCGGCAAATAAAATCTCTCTGTCATACACGCCATTGCCATCATTGTCCTTCAATATTTTGATCCTGCTTTGCTGGTCTTCAAATGGGTATCCGGGCATCTCCAGCACCACGGCATCTCCATTACTATTAAATTCAAGGTCAACTGGGTCTTTGATCAGGGGCTCGCTAACAACCAGCTCCAACGTAAAACCAGGTTCTAGTTGAAAGCCAGGCGGAACAGATGGTTCTGGATCGCAACACACGATGAAACAAGAACAAGAAAACAGGAGGGCATTCAGGATGGCGCTGCGCTTCATATTATTATTATTGTGTGAAGTGACAAATCTAAGAAAGTGAAAATATATGGTAACTAATTGAGGATATGTGATAGCCGGAATTAGTCCTACTTTGTCATTTTACTTCCAATTAATGAAAATGTCATCGCGGGCGAGTGTGCTCAACTCTTATCATTATTGAAAATATTCAACTCGACCAGCGATCCCGATAAAAAAAATCCGCGCAAACCTTAAGGGGATTCCGGGCCTGCCTAGTCGGTAGGCAGGTCTCGTTTGCTTGTGAGTGAATTTGAAAAAATTCTCCCCTCGCCCGGAATGACACTTAATGAAAATGTCATTGCTTCGCTAAGCCAAGAATAATGAATTTCCATGATGAACTTCTGAAATCTAAATCTGACTCCCGCTTTTTCTACTTTTGCGTTTTCAATTAACATATGAACATAGTCATTGACGGTGGCAATACCCGGATCAAAGTTGGCCTGTTTGAAGATCGAGAAATGATCCAGCACATGATCTTTCTGGATTTGGAAAGCCTCAAACAATTTATGCTCGCCTCCCGTGACAGCCATGTATTGGTCAGTTCGGTAAACCACGACCCTGCCCAAATACTTTCCTGGTCTCAAGCTCCGGGCAAAAAAATTTCGCTGGCTTCCACATTGCCATTGCCAATCCAATTGGCCTACAAAACCCCGCACACACTTGGCGTTGACAGGCTGGCGGCTGTTTGTGGAGCGTTAGAACTCTTTCCTGATAAAAACTGCCTGATCATAGATGCGGGCACGTGCATCAATTATGAATTTCTTGATGCCCAAGGCGTTTACCACGGGGGGGCAATCTCGCCAGGAATTTCCATGAGGTTCGAAGCCATGCATACGTTTACTGCGCGGCTGCCGTTAGTCAATGCTAAAGCACAGGTTGGCCTTATCGGAAACAGCACGGAAACATGTATGCAAAGCGGAGTTATGAACGGAGCAGTGGAAGAAGTGAAAGGGATTATAAAACAATATCAGGTTTTATATCCCGATTTGATGGTGATTCTGTGTGGTGGAGATTATACTTTTTTTGAAAACAATCTTAAACCTTCCATATTTGTGACCCCTGAACTGGTTTTGATCGGATTGAACAGGATTTTAAGACATAATGTTAAATTTTAAGAAGTTTTCCCTTATCATTTTTGGTTTCGTGTTGACTGTTACCCTGGCGCAGGGCCAGGCGGCTCGCAGTCCCTTTTCTTATTTGGGCATTGGCGAATATTATGGCAATGCGTTGGTGCACAACCAGGGCATGGCCGGTGTGGGCATCAGCAACCCACAATATTTTTATTTGAACAATCAAAACCCAGCCCTGTTGGTGTTCAACCGCTATACTGTTTTTGAAGCTGGGTTCATAGGCGAGCGGAGGACTGTGAGGGGAAGCGAGAGTTCTGAAACCAACGGCAATGGAAACCTCAATTACCTGATCACCGCTTTTCCGGTAAAGTTTAACCGGTGGACAACTTCCATTGGGCTTATGCCCTACTCCACGGTGAACTACAAATTGAATTATACCGAAGGCGTAGGTGGCAGCACCAATACGGTGGACGTGACCGAACAAGGCGAAGGGGGTATCAACCAGGTGTTTTGGTCGAACGGTGTGGTGCTCAACAAAAATTTTTCGGTTGGCGTAAAGGCCACCTATCTGTTCAGCTCCATCATCAACCAATATTCCAATTCGATCACGGCAAGTTCCCAGCCCAGTTATATGCCCACCGTGTATGAAAGGACTTACATAAAAGATATTGATCTCACGGCCGGCTTCTCTTTTCACAAAGATTCTGTAGGAGGGAAGAAAAACTATAAAATCAATATCGGTGCCGTGTACGACTTCAAGGCAAAATTAAACTCAGAATACTATGCGCGGTTTGAGAGGAGAAATTCCTCCGGCATCGTGGACTCTGTTACCTTAGTTGACAACCTGCCCGGAAACATCACCCTTCCATCTTCGCTCGGTGCTGGAATCTCGCTTTCAAAAGGCTATTTTTGGACCGTGGGTGCCGATATAACTTATTTGGATTACCGGAAATTCAGAGGGTTCAATGGGGAGGCACAACCGTGGGGAACAGATGGTTTGAGATTGGCCGTGGGCACGGAGTTTACTCCCGACCCATCAGCCTTGGGCAGCTACTTAAAAAGGATGACTTACCGCACCGGTTTGAGTTACGATAAGTATCCTTATTTGATCAACGGAAACATGGTAAAGGATTTTGGCATTAATTTTGGGTTCTCCATGCCTGTAAGCCGATATTCCAGCCTTGATTTTGCTCTTAAGGTTGGCAAGAGAGGAAACATACAGGAGAACACGCTTGAAGAAAACTATTTTAAGATTTATTTTGGCGTGACTTTTAACGACCAGTGGTTTATCAAGAGAAGATTTGATTAAAAAGAAAAACTATTAACACATGAAAAGCAACATGAAATCAACCGTACTGAGTTTGGCATTCCTGTCCCTGGCCACTGTTTCTGCCATGGCACAATGCAAAGAAGTGGTATGGCCAGAAAACAAAGCGAAGGCCGAAGAATCCGTAGCTATTTACAGCGATGCCCTCAAGCAAGGAAATTATCGCGGGGCCACTGCTTCCTTGCAATGGATGCTTGTCAATGCGCCCAAGTGGCAGACCAAGCTCTATATTGATGGAACCGAAATTTATAACAAGCTGGCCACAGCCGAAAAAGACCCTGTGAAAAAACAGGTATTGGTGGATTCCTTGCTGATGCTGTATGATATGCGTGTCACCAATTGTGGCGATGAAGTAAATGTGATCAACCGAAAAGCACTTTATGCACTTCAATATAATGGGCAGAACAAGGCCAAGACGGCCGAGGTGCTTGCCTTGTATGACAAAGTATTTGAGGTCAGCGGCAATAACGTAAGCGACAACAATCTGGAGAGCTACATGAAAACAGTTCAGTTGAATGTAGCCCTGCTTAAAAACCTTACCGATGATCAGATCTTGCAACGCTATGACAAAATCTCTGAAATAATTGATGTCAAAATCAAAAAGGCATTGGCAGAAAACAAACAAGATGTTGCTGAGCGGTTGAGAAAAAGTAAATCCGCTGTGGATGACATCCTGATCAAATTAGTGAAAGTGGATTGTCCGTTTGTTAAGAAAAACTTAGAGCCTAAGTTCAAGCAGAACCCGACAGACTTGGCTCTTGCCAAAAAGATTTTTCAATTCATGACCACCGGAGGATGTATTGAAGACCCACTTTGGTTACAGGCAGCAGAAGTAATCCACAAAACAAGCCCCGATTATGGGTTGGCAAAAAACATGGGCAAGCTCTATGCAAAAAATGGCAGCATGGATAAAGCCGAGGTGCTGATCAACGAATCGGTTACATTGGCAACCACGCCAAAAGACAAAGCTGAATCGTTGATTTTATCGGGAGATATTTTATCCCAAAAAGGAAATAAGGTTGGGGCCCGTGAAGCCTACCGCAAGGCATCGGCTGCCGATGCTTCGGACAAAGAGGGATATGAAAAAATTGGAGACCTGTATATGGGCGCAGGCAAAGATTGCGCAAAAGGAAAAAGTTTTGCCGAAGACCGGTTGGTATATTTGGCTGCATATGAAATGTATGCAAAGTCGGGCAACCAGCAGAAAATGAACTCGGCCCGCAACCAGTTTCCTTCGGTAACAGAATTGTTTGAATTGAACTGGAAAGAAGGCGAGACCAAATCTATTTCTTGCTGGGTAGGCGAATCGGTAGTGCTTAAAACCAGGGGAAAAGAGTAAGCTGAATTAAAATATATTATCGAGGGCTGGCGAAATGCCAGCCTTCTTTGTTTTATGAAAAACATTAGTTGCCTTGTAACATCTTTACTGAAGTGCCTATTTATACCGATGTGTTTGCTGTTCGCTGCCTGCACACCCGAAGAAACGGCAAAGCCCTTGGTGTACGATGGCCCGTTGCGCGAAGCCGAAGAAATCACCATGTATTACACCGAAAACAACCGGATGAAAATTTTGCTGAAGGCAAAAAAAATAAATGATTTCCAGAATGGCGACAGCGAATTTCCGGAAGGGATTTTCATAGAATTTTACGATGAGTTTGGGAAAATAACTTCCACCCTTCGTGCCAACAGTGCCTACTATTTTAAAGCGGAAGACAAATGGCGCGGCCTGGGTGATGTGGAGGTGATCAACTTGGAAAAACAGCAACAGTTAAACACGGAAGAACTTTTTTGGAAACCCGCCACTAAAAAAATATTTACCGAAAAATTTGTCACCATTAAATTGGAAAGTGAAATCATTTATGGAACGGGCCTTGATGCAGCCCAGGATTTATCGCATTACACCTTGCGGGATACGAAAGGGGAATTTGATGTGAAAGAGTAACGTGCGATAAAAAACCGCAGACCTGTTTATGGATGGAGGTTTTCGTGCGCAAGCGGGCAAGGGATTGAAGTGCCCGCCTGACCGGACGGGCAGGGAAAGCCCCCGATGGGATGTGCGTATCGGGGCTTGCAACAAAAAGCCCGGTACTGACGGTACCGTCAGCATGCCCCCAAAATATAAATTTCAATAAGGTGCCCCTGAACCAGTAAATCTTGAAAACTAATAAAGAGCAAGAATGAAATTATTCGACATCATACTTTTATCGCTGGCCGCTTTTTTTGTGATTGTTGGCATCTACGAAATTATGGTGGTGGGCATTGGCCAAGCTTATTGGCTGGTAATGATGGCCCTGCTCCTCTTTTTCTACTATACCCTTCGCAAAAAGAAGTAAGGCTTAGGCTTTACCTTCAAGCTATTTCCGGGGCTGACTAAAAAGTCGCAAATTGGATCGAAGTGTCATACCGGGCTTTGACCCGGTATCCCATTAATCGCACGTAAAAACGAGATCGCGGCTCAAAGCCTGCCTGCCGGCAAAGGCAGGGACGCGATGACAGAAGCGGCCACTACGCCCAGCGGCTTCCGCTCGATGCGGCACTCCACGCCCTTGCTCACTTCGAGTACTTCGCCCTGCACCAGT
>JANOQB010000540.1:0-8381 GCA_031422215.1 Cytophagales bacterium
GTATGGAAGTTCTATAAAACGAAAGAAGTAACTGAAAATCAATCAGTTACTTCTATTCTGGCAGAGGAGGAGGGATTCGAACCCCCGGAACCCGTAAAGGTTCTCCGGTTTTCAAGACCGGTGCAATAAACCGCTCTACCACTCCTCTGTTTAAATGACACCTCTTTCTTTAAGGTATCTGTATCCTTCAATAGTTTTGAAGAATAGCTCTTTTTTATATTCCTCCGATTTAGTTTTGAAGGGTTCACTATAAATTATTTTCCAAGGCCGTTTGCCCTTTGTATATCTGACTTTACCCAGATTATGTTTTTTCAATCTTTCAATTAAGTCACTGGTGTGACCATAATAATGAGTTCCATCGACTTCACTTTTCAAAATGTAAGTATAGAACATTTTGATAATCTACTTTTCTACTTTTCGAACCCCCGGAACCCGTTAAGATTCTCCGGTTTTTGCCAAAGGCATCCCTTTGGATAAACCGCTCTACTGCCAAAGGCATCCCTTCGGGGCACTCCTCTGTTTGCTCTCACAAGCCTTGGCGAAGGAGAGTGTTTTGCGATTTAGGACTGCAAAAGTAAACGGAAAATTGACTCTTGCAAAAACATGGTTTGATATTCTATCACTGATCGCTGAAATCAGGAAAGGTTTTTTTTATCTCCCTATTTTCATAATTTTTAAATCCGGGCTTGCTTCCGTCCAATTCCAGTATCACTAACTTTTGACTGTTGATCAAAGGCAACAGCTTGTCGCGGTCTACGTCAAACTCCTTGCTTCTGCGGTTGCCCTTTAAAGAATATTTGCGTGCAAAATTATCGCCCTCAACCTGCAACTGGTTTCGTATCTCCATATTTACTTTTAGTTTTTCGGTTATGTCGTTTTTGGATTTTCCGATCACCTCGGTAGCTTCCAGGGTGCCCAACGTGAGCACGGTGGTGCCGCCAATGGCCGACACAATTTTGGAGGGGTCTGTTTGCAGCACCACAGGCGAAAGGCCTGTGGTGGCACCCAGCGAAGCATTGATGATCGCCCGGTGTTTCTTGCCCCGTTTTGCCTGCTTATACGCCTTATTTAATTTTTCATGGTTCTCGTCAAGCAAATCAATCAGAGACTTGGCTTGTATAATCGAGTTTCTATATTTCTGATAAAGTGATTTGTCCTTCTCGTCCAAGTTTTCGGTGTCTTCAATTTTTATGCTCACTTTTCGTTGCATCCGGTTGTTGGATTTGTCGAGGGTGAAGAAAATCACTTCTACTTTTTTGAAATGATCGGGGTCTTCGACAAAGAAATAGCCGGGTGTCCAGGTAAATTCAGATTGTGCAATTGTATTCTGAACTAAATTGGCCGGTAATATTCTGGAGTCGGACGAAACAAAGCCCACGCTTTTAATGTCTTCATCACCGTTTGGGTCCGACACATAAATTTTCAAATTGATCCGTTCGTCCTCTTTGATGGTGAAGCTGGAATCGCCCGGCACCAACAGGATTTCCGGTGGCAAGTCCAATTGGGTTTGGGCTATTTTTATTTTGCCGCGTGTCTCCGCTTTTTCGGGTTGATCCTGAACGATAAACTCAAGTTGAAGGGGATTGTTTTTTAAATTGTTGAATTGATTGCGTGAGGGCGTCCAGGTGAGCACACCCAGGGAAGATAGGGTTACGCCTTCGGGCAATTGAGATTGAATAGATTTGAACACCAAGGGATCGCCATCGGGGTCACTTACATATTCTGGCGGGATTTGATAACGGTTTACGATAGACTGCCTCACATAAAACACGGGGAGGTCTTCGGCAACCGGTGGCCTGTTTTGATGGATCACCACAAAGGTCAGCGGTTTCCTTATCCGCTTTCCATCTTTCCATTCGGCCTGTACAATCACATTGATCTCCTTTTGTTTTTCTAATCGATCAACCAAATCAAATCCAGGTTTCCAGGAGAAATTGCCAAGCGAATCCAGTTGCATGCCAATACCATTTACTCCCTCCAAGGTGAAGTAAGGCCTCGACAAGTCCTGTGCATGGATGCTGAAAGCCAGGCCCTGGCCTTCGCGCAGGGCATTCCATCCGGTTGAATCCGAAACAAGCAGCCGCTGAGCCTCGCTGACAAACGCCACTGGGATGAAAAGGGCAAGCAACACAAACCTCATTGTACAATTCCTATTGTTAAGCCGCAAAAATAGTTGTTTCAAACTTAAATTGCAGCCAATCTTGTATGTAGCCAAGGAATGAAAAACAAACCGACAAAATCACATTCTTTTTTTGATGATGTGTATGAGGTGGTCATGCTCATACCAAAAGGACGAGTGACCAGCTATGGTGCCATCGCCAATTATCTTGGCACAAAAATGAGTGCTCGTATGGTGGGCTGGGCCATGAATGCGGCACACACCAATAAAAAAATCCCGGCACACCGGGTAGTGAACAGAAATGGGTTGCTCACAGGCCGCCATCATTTTGAAACACCAACCACCATGCAAAAAAAACTTGAAAAGGATGGAGTGAAAGTAAAAAGCAATCAGGTTGCGGAGTTTGAAAAAAAATTCTGGGATCCTGCAAAGGAACTTGGTTGATCCTAAAAGAAAATAGGCTATAACAATTGACAAAAGTAGGCAGTAGACAAGTTTGCGGTAGGCAGTACGTTACAGCAAACTTCTGAATTCCGGTTTCTTTTTTTTTGAACCACCAAGGAGGCACGGAGAACACGAAGTTGCACAAAGTAATTTTCAATTCTAGGCTCAATATTTCCCCAACTCAAATCTATTCTGTCTCCTGACTTCTATATTCTGACTTCTTCTCCTTTCCTATTCATTTTCGAAACAACAAGCAATCCCAAAAAAGTAATCAGCCCGTTCACCATCAAAATTTCAAACCCGAATTTGTAACCGTTGAGCCACTGCACAGAATTGGAACTGATCCAATAGGAAATCAATGGCGACAGCACGCATACGGCCAGCACGCCAGGGCCTTTCGCCTGCAATGTGGTAAACAACCCAAAACTAAAAAGCCCCAGCAGCGGGCCATAGGTGTAGCCGGCCACATCGAGCACGGCATCGATCACAGATTTCTCGTTTATTTCTTTGAACACAAGGATGATCACCAAAAACAAAAGCGAAAATGAGAGATGGACAATGAACTTCTGCCTTTGCTTTTGCTGCTCAGGTTTGTTCCTGAAATTAAGGAAGTCGATGCAAAACGAAGTGGTAAGTCCGGTAAGAGCGGAGTCTGCGCTGGCATAGGACGAGGCGGTAATGCCCAACAGAAATAAAATTCCCACCATGGGGCCCAGTTCATTGAAGGCAAGGCGAGGATAAAGTTCATCGCTCAAAGCAGGAATGGCTATGCCCTTTTGTTCACTATAGATGTAGAGCAGGGCACCCAACGTAAGGAACAATAAATTCACAACCACCAGCGTGAGACTGAACCAAAACATATTTTTCTGCGCATCCCTCAGCGTGCGGCACGTAAGGTTTTTTTGCATGATCTCCTGGTCCATGCCCGTCATGGTGATGGCGATGAACGCACCCCCAAAAAACTGTTTTGGAAAAAATAGCTTTGAGTTGGGATCGTCCCACTGAAAAACCGAAGAGTAACCATGTGCCTGGATGGAGTTTACCATATCGGAAAAAGAGAAACCGAGTTTGTCGGCAATTTGCCAAACGGTGATGGCCACAGCCCCCACCAAGAAAAAAGTCTGAAAGGTATCTGTCCAGATAATAGTTTTCACGCCACCCCTGAATGTATAAACCCAGATGAGCAGTATGGTGGTTGCCACCGTTACGAAAAACGGAACCCCCCACGCATCGAACAAAAAAAGTTGCAGCACCGTGGCAGCCAAAAAAAGCCGCAGTGAAGACCCGATCGTGCGCGACACCAAAAAAAAGAACGCGCCCGTTTTGTATGCCCAAATGCCAAACCGTTGCTCCAAGTAGGTGTAAATGGAAACTACATTCAGTCTATAATACAGCGGCATGAGCACACCAATGATCACCCAATAACCAACAAGATATCCCAGCACAACTTGAAAGTAGGCAAAGTTGATTTTGCCCACATTGCCAGGCACAGAAACAAACGTGACACCCGATAGCGAAGAGCCAATCATTCCAAACGCAACTAAGTACCAAGGCGATTGCCGGTTGGCCGTGAAAAAAGTATTGCTATCGGCCCCTTTGGAAGTTAGGTATGAAATAAAAATGAGGGCGGAGAAATAAACAAGGATGATGATTATAACCAAAGAAGGGGCCATACGGGTTTTTGAGTGGGTATAAAGAAAGGAAAATCAAGTTGAAATATAAAGCACATACAAACAACATCATTTTTTTTTACTTTTGATCTGGATTAGAATGATTAACAACGCAAAAATGAGAGCAGCGTACAAGCAAAAAGAATTAGTGGAGGTGCTTGATGCCATTGACACAGCCGATGCAAAAGACTTGGTCGTGTTCAATGATGATTTCAATACATTTGAGCACGTGATCAAAACACTCATACGGGTGTGCAAGCATACCAACGAACAAGCCGAGCAGTGTACCTGGCTGATCCATTACAAAGGAAAGTGTGCCGTGAAAACAGGTGGATTGGAAGAATTAAATCCCATGCGCGATTCCATCTGCGATGCAGGCATTGACGCAAAAATTGTTTAGCCCGCCCTTTTACAAGTAATTATCCTGTGGAATATCCCTCGAAGCTGATTGAAGATGCGGTTACCGAAGTGAGCAAGCTGCCGGGCATAGGAAAGAAAACCGCCTTGCGTCTTGTGCTTCACTTAGTGAAAGAGAATGAACATAAAACCTATGCGCTTGCCGAGGCCCTCAGCAAAATGAGAGAGCACATCCGCTTTTGCGATACCTGCCACAATATTTCCGATGAAGCCGAGTGTGCCATCTGCCACAGCCACCGAAGGGACAAAAGCATTCTATGTGTGGTAGAAGAAACTCAAGATGTGATGGCGATTGAAAACACCTCTCAATATCTGGGTGTGTATCACGTGTTGGGTGGGGTGATCTCTCCCATGAACGGAGTGGGGCCATCCGAATTGAAAATTGATTCGTTGGTGAACCGCGTGGCACAGGCAAACGGAAGCATCAAAGAAATTATTTTGGCGCTGAGCCCCACGATGGAAGGCGACACTACCGCTTTTTACCTCAACCGCAGGCTCAACGGTTTTTCTGTAAAAATCACATCCATTGCGCGTGGTGTGCCCATGGGTGGGGATCTCGAATACACCGATGAGATCACGCTGGGAAGGAGCATTACGGGGAGGACATTGTTTGGGTAAATACAGATTTCCCCTCTTGCCATTAGCCTGATTAATTTCGTTCTTTGCGCTCTTAATTTTTTTGTATGACCAAACTCTCCAACCGAATCGAAGCCATTCAGGAATCTGCCACGCTTGCCATGGCAGCCAAAGCCCGCGAATTTAAAAACCGCGGCATTGATGTGATCAACTTAAGCCTGGGCGAACCAGACTTTAAAACCCCGCCACACATTTGCGAAGCGGCAAAAAACGCCATTGACAATGGCAACTATTTTTCTTACCCGCCCGTGGCCGGCTATCAGGATTTACGCGAAGCCCTGGCCGCCAAATATCAAAAAGAAAACAACGTGCCTTACAAGGCCGAGAACATTGTGGTGTCTAACGGGGCGAAGCAATCCATCGCCAACGTGATGCTGGCGTTGCTCAACAAAGGCGATGAAGTAATTGTTTTTTCTCCTTACTGGGTAAGCTACGATGCACTCGTTCGCCTGGCCGAGGCCAACCCTGTAATGGTGAAGGGAACTTTGGAAAATGATTTTAAAGTAACAGCCGCTCAAGTGGAGGCAGCGATCACACCAAAAACAAAAGCAATTATATTTTCTTCGCCCTGCAACCCTACCGGTTCAGTGTTCAGCAAAAAAGAATTGGAGGCCATTGCTGCCGTAGTGTTGAAGCATGCAAACTTATTGGTGATAGCAGACGAAATTTATGAGCACATCAATTTCACCGGTGACCAAACCAGCATTGCTTCCTTGCCGGGCATGTTCGATCGCACCATCACGGTAAACGGATTTGCAAAAGGTTTCGCCATGACGGGCTGGCGCGTGGGCTACATTGCCGCCCCCAAGTGGATTGCCGATGGAAGCAACAAAGTGCAAGGTCAGATCACCTCAGCCAATTGTTCCATATCGCAGCGTGGCGCGCTGGCGGCCATCACGGGCGACTTAGCTCCCACCAACAAGATGGTGGAGCAATATCACAAGCGCAGGGATATTGTTTTTAATTTGCTGAAGGAAATCCCAGGCATCAAAGCCAACTATCCGCAAGGCGCCTTTTATTTCTTCCCCGATGTAAGTTATTACTATGGCAAATCGGATGGAGAGATGACGATCAAAAACGGTGACGACTTCTGTTTGTATATGTTGGAGAAGGGTCATGTTTCGTTGGTGCCGGGCGGTGCCTTTGGAGAAGAAAGTTGTGTGAGGCTATCGTATGCCGCTTCCGAAAAAAATTTGACAGAAGCCATGAAGCGGATGAAGGATGCGCTTGGTAAATTGAAATAGGTTATAAACGGGTTGACTAAAAAGTCCAATTCGTTCGATGTGTCATGCCGGGCTTTGACCCGGCATCCCGATCAATACCTTAAAAAAGGAGATCGCGGCTCAAAGGCCGCGATGACAGACAGACTTTTTAGTCAGCCCCAGATATAAAAAAATGGACATCGAAAAAATATTTCAATCATTTAGCAAACTTCGGGTGTTGATCATTGGCGATGTGATGCTGGACAGCTACATCTGGGGAGCGGTGGAACGCATTTCGCCCGAAGCCCCAGTGCCGGTGGTAAGGGTGAAGAAAAAAGACTATCGGCTGGGAGGTGCTGCCAACGTAGCGCTCAACATTGCTTCGCTTGGTGCCACACCCATTTTATGCTCGTTGATAGGCGATGATGATGATGGAAAAAAATTGATCAATTGTTTGAATGAAAGCAAAATTTCAAAAGAAGGAATTGTAATAATTACCCACCGCCCCACCACGGTGAAAACTCGAATCATTGCCAGCGACCAGCATGTGGTGCGCGTGGACGAAGAATCGGATAAAGCCGTGAACGCACAAGAAGAAAAGGAAATCATGTTGCGCATTGAAAAAATACTTCCCTCCTGCCACGTGGTTATTTTTGAAGATTATGACAAGGGCGCAATCAATGAATCAATCATTGAGAAAACCGTAGCCCTGGCAAAGAGCAAAAAAATCCCTACCGTAGTTGATCCAAAAAAACGCAACTTCCTTTCCTATAAAGGAGTGACGCTTTTTAAACCCAATCTAAAAGAACTTCGGGAAGGATTGAAGATAGATGTGGAAGCCGCCAATCAACCAATGGTAGAAAAAGCAGTGGATCAATTAAAAACAAAATTGAATGTGGACGGAGTTATGCTCACGCTGTCGGAGCATGGTGTTTACATTGACTATCAACATGAAAAAATAAAAATCCCCGCCTACGCGCGCGAGATTGCCGATGTGTCGGGTGCGGGCGACACCGTGGTGAGCATTGCCGCGCTGGCAGTTGCCTTGGGTTTGTCACCACGCGAAATTGCTTTTCTATCAAACCTGGGTGGAGGGCTTGTGTGCCAGCATGTGGGCGTAGTGCCCATCAATAAGCAAGAACTTTTTGAAGAGGCGGTGAAGGAAGGTGTGTGAGGATTCGTCTTTTACTAGTGAAACTTCGTGCCCTGTGGCTTAGTGGTTCAATTTTCTTAATCTTCATTTTGCCACAAAGACCAAGTCACAAAGAAAGCACGAGGACCTATTATCCATTGCAAACAATATCTAAACATTTTAACCCGTGAAAAAAATTCCCTTATTTATGATCACCCTGCTTGGCCTCACCGCTTGCGTGCAGCCCAAACCATCAAACGAGTTGGGCACTAATGGTATGTTCAATGAACCCTATCGGTCACAATATCATTTCACTCCCGCATCGGGTTGGATGAACGACCCAAACGGCATGGTTTATTATGAGGGCGAGTATCATTTGTTCTATCAACATTACCCTGATAGCACCGTGTGGGGGCCTATGCACTGGGGCCATGCTGTGAGCAAGGACATGATGTATTGGGAGCACCTGCCCATAGCACTTTACCCCGATACGCTTGGATATATTTTTAGTGGCAGCGCAGTAATAGATTGGAAGAACACCAGCGGCTTTGGTTCTGGCGAAACACCTCCCATGATCGCGATCTTTACCTATCACAACATGGACGGTGAGCGTGCCGGCAACATTGATTTTCAAACACAGGGCATTGCTTACAGTTTGGATAAAGGGCGCACCTGGACGAAGTATGAAAACAATCCTGTTTTACAAAACCCAGGCATACGCGATTTTCGCGATCCTAAAGTTTCGTGGAATGAAGTGGCCC
>JANOQB010000541.1:0-5137 GCA_031422215.1 Cytophagales bacterium
AAACTGGGGAAGCGATCTGATGAAAGACAACGGTACGCGCGAGCAGGAGCGCAACAATAAAATTGGACAGGGCACAACCAACACAATTTTATTTTTGGACTTCACAGCTTCATACATGATCAAGCACAATTTGTTTTTAGATGCCAGCCAGATAATCCGCAACAGCAAAAGCGACTTACCGTTTTATAACAACAACACGTCCATTACTTCCGTAGCTTTGCGGTGGAACATACCCCAGCGGCTTTATGATTTTTAATTTCGTTTGATGAATACTTTTTTTAGGGTACTTTCATACGCCAGTAAACTCAGGTCGCGCCTGATATTTTTCTTTGGCTTCTCCTTATTGGGCATCATCTTCGGGGCATTTAATATCGTGCTGGTGATACCCATGTTGTCAGCATTGTTCAATAGAATTGAGAAAGTATCCGAAGTTTCAACAATACCGGATTTTAAAATTTCAGTGGACTATGTAGTTGATTTGTTTAACTATTATTTTCTTCGGATAGCAGACCAGCGTGGCGAATTGGAAGCATTGCTCTTTGTGTGCGCCTTGATTGTTGTTTGCGTAATCCTTGCCAATACGTTCCGTTATTTGGAACGGGTGATGGCTACAAAAATCCGTGTTGACCTCGTGAAGAATATCCGCTTGGATATTTTTAAGAAAGTGACCCTGCTGCATATCGGATACTTTAATAATGAGCGAAAGGGCGACCTGATTTCCCGCTTCACCAACGATGTTACCGAAGTGGAGACTGCGGTGATGAGCAGTTTAAAGGCCGTGCTCAAGGAGCCCATCACCATTGTTGTTTATTTTTTTATGTTGTTTTTGATTTCTCCTCAGCTCACGTTGTTCACCCTGTTGGTGTTACCAATCACCGGTGGTGTACTGGCCGAGATTATAAAGAGATTGAAAAGGCAAGCCACGGAAAGCCAGGAATCACTGGGGCGGATTTTGAATATTTTGGATGAAACCTTTAGCGGCATGCGGGTGATCAAAGCATTTAATGCACGCAATTTTGTGATCGATAAAATTGAAAATGAAAGTGGGTATTATCGCAAAATGAGCAAGTCGATGGCATACAAGAATGAACTTGCTGCACCTGTGTCGGAGATTTTGGGTGTGCTGATCATATCGGGCATAATCTTTTTTGGCGGCAACATGGTGCTCAGCGAAGAGTCCACCCTCAAGCCGGAATCCTTCATGGCATTTCTGGCAATTTTTGCCATGATCATTCAACCAGCCAAGAATTTCTCCAACGGCATCACTTCCCTTCAGCGGGGTATCGCCTCGGCAACCCGTATTTTTTTTATGATTGATCAACAACCGGCCATCACCAGCAAGCCCAACGCTGTCGAAATAAAATCATTTGAAAGGGAAATAGAATTTAAGAATGTGAGCTTTGCTTATGGTGCCGACCGGGTGCTGAAAAACATTAATCTGATTATTGAAAAAGGAAAAACGGTGGCCTTGGTGGGGCCATCGGGTGGAGGCAAGTCAACCTTAGCCGATCTGGTGCCAAGATTCTACGATCCGGTAGAGGGAGATGTATTGGTGGATGGGATATCGCTTACGGATGTGGAACTGGAATCGTTGCGCAAACAGATTGGTGTTGTTACGCAAGAGTCCATCCTTTTCAACGACACCATTTTTAACAACATCGCTTTTGGCATGCCCCACGTGAGCGAAACGGATGTGATCAATGCTGCAAAAATTGCCAACGCTCATGATTTTATCATGCAATCGGAAAATGGTTATCAAACCTACATTGGTGAGCGTGGCTCCAAGCTTTCGGGTGGGCAACGGCAACGGTTGAGCATTGCACGCGCTGTGCTCAAAAATCCTCCCATACTTATCTTGGATGAAGCAACCTCTGCATTGGATTCTGAGTCGGAGCGGCTGGTGCAGGAAGCTCTATTTAATCTGATGAAAAACCGCACATCATTGGTAATTGCGCACCGGTTGAGTACCATTCAGCATGCCGATGAAATTATTGTAATTCAACATGGAGAGATTTCTGAGCGGGGCACCCATGAGCAACTCAATAATAAAAATGGCCTTTATCGCAAGTTAGCCTCCATTCAAGGAGCCGAGAGACAGGGTTAATGCCATTTACTGCTTTTGATGTAAGGTTTTGATCGACTTTCCACTTTTGCTTTTGTCAAAAAAGATTAAGTTTGTTGTTAAACAGGCACTCCAATGAATAAGCGCAGGCGTATCTTCTTTATTGTTTTTGGTTCATACCATCTGCTTACTCTGATTTTCGTCCTGTTCATTGAAGCCCAGAAGGCAGATTTGAGTTTATTGTACGGCTTGTATGGAAAGATTGCGTTGATGCGCTGGGGTGCCATATTGGGCCTTCTCCTTTTTGTAATCGATGCAAGTTGGAATTTTTTTGAAACCAAGAGTTCTGGCAAAGAAAAAGAGGCGATGCGCCACGAAAACAATACGCTGAAAGCAAAAGTGTATGACTTGCAACAGCCTTCCAAAGAGCCACTCAAGCCCCAGGCCGGAGTGAAGTAATTTATTTTATGAGTTACCTCTCCCTTATTTCCCATGAGCTAAATCAAGCTGCTCAAGTTCTGCACGATTTTATTTCCAAGGAGGAAAACCTAAAACGAATAGAGTTGGCAGCAACCATGATTGCGTCTTCCATCAAGCAAGGAGGCAAAGTAATATCGTGTGGCAATGGTGGCTCCCATTGCGATGCCATGCACTTTGCCGAAGAACTTACGGGCCGGTATCGCGACAACCGCAAAGCACTGCCTGCCATCTGCGTAAGCGACCCAAGCCACCTCTCTTGTGTGAGCAACGACTTTGGTTATGAGTTTGTGTTTTCGCGGTACTTGGAAGCACTGGGGAACAAAGGCGATGTGCTGCTCGGAATAAGCACCAGCGGCAACTCTGCCAACATTATTCGGGCAGCGCAAACAGCTAAGGAAAAAGGGATGAAAGTGATCATCCTTTCCGGAAAGGACGGAGGAAAACTCGCGCCCCTGGCCGACATCGAATTACGTGTTCCCCATTTCGGCTATGCCGATCGCATTCAGGAAATTCATATCAAGATCATTCATGTTCTGATTTTGCTTATTGAGAAGGAAGTTGTTGAAATGTAGGCAGTAAGCAGTCATCAGTAGGCAGGCATGACTCATCCAAATCTAAAATCGTAAATCTAAAATCATAAATCTGAAATTTAGATATGGTTGCTAAAACTTTTGGAAGCGCTGTTCATGGTGTGGATGCCCGCACGATCACTGTTGAAGTGAATGTTACGCAGGGCAAAGATTTTCACATGAGCGGATTGCCCGACACAGCAGTGAAGGAAAGTCAGCACCGGGTGGAATCTTCTTTCAAAAGCCTTAAGTTTTTTATGCCACGCAACAAAGTGGTGGTAAACCTGGCTCCCGCTGATTTGCGAAAAGAAGGAAGTGCATACGACTTGCCCATTGCATTATCCATATTGAAAGCATCGGGTCAGATCGAAGCCGAAGCCCTCGACCAATATATTATCATGGGCGAATTGTCGCTCGATGGAATTCTGCGACCGATAAAAGGTGTGTTGCCCATTGCCATTCAAGCGCGCAAGAGCGAGTTCAAAGGATTTGTGTTGCCCAAGACCAACGCGAGAGAGGCTGCTATCGTCAATAACTTGGATGTGATTGGTGTGGAGACGTTGCAAGAGGCGATTGATTTTTTTGAGAAAAAGATAACCATCGAACCTTTGCACATCGACACGCGCGAGATTTTTCAAAGCCGTGTGAATATTTATGATGCCGACTTCAAAGATGTTCAAGGCCAGGAAAATATCAAACGTGCTTTGGAGATTGCTGCAGCCGGTGGGCACAACGCCATTATGATCGGTCCGCCCGGTGCCGGCAAAACGATGTTGGCAAAACGCCTGCCTTCCATCCTTCCGCCCCTCAGTTTGAACGAAGCGTTGGAGACAACAAAGATTCATTCGGTGGCCGGAAAGGTTGGGGCCGATGCCACGCTACTAACAACACGGCCCTTTCGCAGTCCGCATCATACCATTTCCGATATAGCATTGGTGGGCGGTGGTGGCAATCCACAACCCGGAGAAATTTCCTTGGCACATAACGGTGTTTTGTTTTTGGATGAACTTCCCGAATTTAAACGCTCGGTGCTGGAAGTAATGCGCCAGCCGATGGAAGAAAGACGCGTGACGATTTCGCGCGCCAAACTTTCTATCGACTACCCGGCAAACTTTATGTTGGTGGCCAGCATGAACCCATGCCCCTGCGGCTATTATAATCATCCTGAAAAAGAATGTGTGTGTGGGCCGGGCATTGTGCAACGGTATTTAAGCAAAGTGAGTGGCCCCTTGCTCGACCGCATAGACTTACATGTGGAAGTGGTGCCGGTAAGTTTTGATCAGATGACCACGCTGAGAAAAAATGAAACCAGTGAAGAGATACGCGTGCGTGTGGTGAAAGCGCGTGACATTCAAAGTGAACGCTTCACAGGCCAGAAGAATATTTATTGCAACGCCATGATGCCAAGTAACATGGTGAAAGAAATTTGTGTGATCAACGATGCAGGCCGCACGTTATTGAAAACCGCTATGGAACGGTTGGGCCTTTCAGCACGAGCGTACGATCGTATTTTAAAAGTCTCGCGCACCATTGCAGATTTGGCAGGAACATCCGAAATTAAAATAGAGCATCTCGCGGAAGCAATACAATACAGGAGTTTGGATAGGGAGGGTTGGGCGGGGTGATTTTTGGTTTGTTCGTTATTGAAGAAATTCAATAAATTATAAGGTAAATACAAAAGTTAATAAAATAAAAACATCTAATGTGGCATAATAAGGAAAGAATTGGTAATGATTTATTCATAAACCCAGTTTTCAAATTTGGCACTGAGGATCATATTAATAATTTGATCAAACAAGGCCAAGTGTATTTACCAACGCTTCATGAATTTCGAGATAAATCAAAATATGATGGGAGCATTTTTGATCACGAAGAAGGTTGTTTCAAGATAATCAACACTTATTCTTGGTATAAGGGTTTAGCAAAGGATTCAAATGGAATCATTCCAACACGTTTTCCACCCTATCACCATTTAGAGCTTGAAAATAGACCCTATGAACAAAATTTGAATTGTACTTATGCCAAT
>JANOQB010000542.1:0-1508 GCA_031422215.1 Cytophagales bacterium
TTGTAAACAACACACGCAATTTTGCGCATAAGCTCAGTGCCTTCCTTGAAAAAGGCGACACCGAAAACCGCAGGTGGTTTGCATTGATGGTGCCCAACTTGGTGATTGCGTTGAAGGAGCACTTGCGTGGAGGGGTGAAAATCAACGAACTGGAAGTAGCAGGGGATGACTTTCTTCAAACCCTTGGAAACGTGAAGCACATTCCAAACAAGTTGTCTTCTATGATGTATGACCGGGTGAACCAGCTATACAAGAAAAACAGTTTTTCAGGCGATCAGCTTCTTTTATTGGACAGGGAGCTAAAGGAGTTTTCGGACATAGTGGGTGCGTGCGAACGGATAAAAAACACGCCCATTCCCTACAGCTACAGCATGTACATAAAACAGTTTATATTTATTTACGTGATCACCTTGCCAGTGTCCTTTGTTACTACCACAGGTTACCTGACAGTACCAATCGTAATTCTTGTCACCTTCGTATTGCTTAGCGTTGAGTTGATTGCCGAAGAAATTGAAGACCCCTTTGGCAGGGATATCAACGATTTGCCTACCGATGAACTGGCAGAGAAAATCACCGACAACGTGCGCGAAATCCTGCTGTGATTTTTTTAAGAGGCAACTGAGTAAATAAAGTAAAGTATGATTAGCAGGATCATCACCCCATACATAACGAGATCGACCCGCACATACTCTTTATATTGGTGATAGAGTTCCATTAACTTTTTGAACATGGTGGTCTTGCGGTCATAATTTTTCAAATGTAACTATTCGCTATGTCTAAAATCTGCACCGCTTGCCTTTTGTTCAATTTGCTTTTTGTTTTTTCGCTTCCGCTGATGGCCCAGCAAACCACGGTACTTGACAATAACCCTTCTTTAAAGTGGTATCAGATCAACACGCCTAATTTCAAAATCATTTTCCCGAAAGGGTTCGAGGCACAGGGAAACCGCATGGCCAATACGTTGCAACATATCCATGCTGCCGAAGCAAAATCGCTGGGCTCGTTGCCAACAAAAATTTCGGTAGTGCTTCAAAATCAATCGGCTGTGTCCAATGCGTTTGTCTCTATCACCCCGAGGCGGTCGGAATTTTATGCCATGCCTTCGCAGAATTACAATTTTATCGGCAACAATGATTGGCTTGATCTGTTGGCTTCGCACGAATACCGCCACATTGTTCAGTTTCAACATGCTAAGCGTGGCTTTAATAAAGCGTTGAGTTATCTCTTTGGTTCAAACACACTTTCGTTGATGTCTTACGTGGCTGTGCCTCCCTGGTTTTGGGAAGGTGATGCCGTGGCTACGGAAACAGCATTCACACCCGGTGGCCGTGGCCGCATCCCACATTTTGATTTGGTGTTCAAGACAAATCTTATGGAAGGCCGCACCTTCAACTACAACAAGCAATTCCTCCGGTCGTACAAGCACAACATCACCGATCATTATGTGTTGGGCTATCACATGGTTTCGTACTTGCGGAAGAAGACAGGCAACCCAGATATTTGGGGGA
>JANOQB010000543.1:0-2432 GCA_031422215.1 Cytophagales bacterium
CGTTGAAGGCATTCCCACTGTATAAACTAAGGTCATCCGCTTTCTTTTGGCAACCATCGAGAAAAACAAAGCATACAACAAGCAAGATCGCAGTAAGTATATTTTTAGAAATCATAATGTGGGATTTGAAATGGTTGAGGAAATGGTGAAGAGGTAATCACTTTTACAATATCCTATAAACTTCTATTTTGCGCAAGCGTATTTTTATGGAGATTGCTTGGACTACTTCAAGCAAAGACGCTGAGTCCCCCTTGATGGAGACAAGCATGGCAGGCACGAAGGTATCCTACAAAATTTAATCTCTACACTTTTTAGTTTGAGAGCCACAATTCTGCCTTGATTGTCCACTCATCAAAACATTCCACAAATACCAAACTCTTTAATCTTAAAATCCGATATTTGATAAGGGGATTATCAAGAAAGGATATTGAAGTAGCCATAAAATTTTGAGACCTATGAAAAAAGAAAACGAAATCAGTGCTGTAAACCGCAGGGGTTTTTTAAAAAGGACCGGTGCTGTTGTGATCGGATCATCATTGATCCACCAGTTAGGTTTTGCAAGGCAACCTCTACAATCAAACACCAACACATTGAAAGTTGGCTTGATCGGTTGTGGCGGCAGAGGCGCAGGGGCAGCAAGCCAGGCTCTGCAGGCCGATGCCAACGTTGTGCTCACCGCCATGGGCGATGCGTTTCAAGACCGCCTTGATGAATCGTACAAAGAGCTTGCGGAAATGTATCCTGAAAAAGTTAAAGTTGACAAGGCGCATAAGTTCGTTGGCTTCGATGCCTATAAAAAAGTAATCGGATCGGATGTGGACGTTGTCTTGTTGGCCACGCCTCCTGCCTTTCGGCCCGACCACATTATGGCTGCCATTGAAGCAGGCAAACATGCTTTTTGCGAGAAGCCTGTCGCCATTGATGCTCCCGGTGTGCGAAAAGTATTGGCGGCAGCGAAGATGGCGAAGGAAAAAAAATTATCGGTGGTGTCGGGATTTTGCTTTCGATATGATTTAGCAAAGAGGGCGCTTTTCGATAAGGTGCTGAAAGGTGAAATCGGTGAGATCAAAAATGTTTACACGGTACGCAACGGTGGTGAGTTGTGGACCAAACCTCGGCAGCCCGGATGGACGGACATGGAATACCAATTGCGAAACTGGCTTTATTACGATTGGCTTTCGGGTGACTTTATCACTGAAATGATGGTGCACAGTTTGGACATGATGTCGTGGGCGATGGGCGACAAAAATCCCATAAAAGCGACTGGCACTGGTGGAAGGCAATCGCGCACAGAAGAAATTTATGGTAATGCTTACGATCATTTTGCCATCGAGTATGAATACGAAAAAGGTGTGAAAGGGATGCACATGAGCCGCCAGCAAGACGGATGTAGTTTTACAAACCGTGTAGAGATTTCAGGCTCACAAGGCAATGCATTTATACAGGGCGACAAACATGAGATCACCGGCAAAGTCAATTGGCATTACAGTGGGGGAAAAAACGATATGTACCAGACCGAGCATGACGAATTGTTTGCATCCATTCGCCAGGGTAAGCCTATCAATGATGGCGAACTGATGGCGCGCAGTTCCATGCTTGGCGTGCTAGGACGAATGGTGGCCTACACAGGCCAAACCATCACGTGGGATGAAGCTATGAATTCGAATGTGGCACTTGCTCCTGCGATTGATCAATACAGTTGGGAATTGAAGTGGGCAACTGCCGAAGTTGCAAAGCCCGGTATTAGTAAAGTGTTTTGATTAGTTTAAGTCATTAAACGGCAGAGCCGCAAAAGATTTGTAATAACTACAAATATTTGGCGGCCCTGCCGCGAATATTGTGTTAATAGTCGAAGGAATCGTTAACTATTTATGTCGCTATAAATAAAAACAAGTCATCATGAGAATCCTTGTAAACTATCTACTTCTCGGCATCCTGGTTTTATGCGCGGCCAAATCTTTTTCACAATCCAATCCCATAATGTTTGGCGAGGTTGTACAGTTTGAAAATATCACATCACAATCCGGAAAAGAAGCAGTTCCATTAAAGTGGATCAATGTGAATACAGCACCCGATACATGGAAGGTGAAAGGCAGCGAACTTGTTTGCACGGGCAAGCCCATAGGTGTGATGCGTTCGGAAAAGCAGTATGAAAATTTTATCCTTCATGTGGAATGGATGCACATCGAGCCTGGCGGAAACTCTGGTGTGTTTGTTTGGAGTGCCGCCAACCCCGATGCAGAATCGCGGCTGCCCGATGGCGTGGAAGTACAGATGCTTGAATTGGATTGGGTAAACCTGAACAAGCGCGATGGTGAAACGCCTCCCATAGCGTATGTGCATGGCGAACTTTTTGGTGTTGGGGGCGTGACCACCGTGCCCGACAATCCGAGAGGGACCCGGAGCAAGTCGATTGAAAATTTATGCAAAGG
>JANOQB010000544.1:0-2065 GCA_031422215.1 Cytophagales bacterium
CCTGCCTCATTCTGTTTATTTACCTGTAACTTTTATTTTTCAATCAACACATACGGTACCACCACCTTATCCCACTGCTTACCAAAAAACCTCACCGCCTGGTCTTTGGCCAAGTTGATGAAGCTGTCCCACTGAGCCGGATAAATGGTCTGACATCCTTCGCTGCCGGTGCTGTGGTTATAATTTCCTTTGTGGATATTGATTCCGAAGTCAGTTCCGGTGTCTTCATAGTCAGGATCGCCATCGCGGTTAACTGTAACGGGGCCGAGGCGCTGCACCAACGCGAGGTACTTATTATTGTGCAACCCAAACTTATGAGCCATGTATAAGCCAGGCTTTAAGGTGGCCATACCTTTGGTAGAACCTTTGCCTTTTCCCTTGCGGAAGAAAGAAGGGTCGGTGTTGGCATTGAAAGACGCTGTTACATTTGGCGAGTCGATAAACAAGGCATCGTCATAAATATTGCGGTCGTTTTTTGCAACGGTGCCCATCGTGTTGAGATAGTAGCCACGGATGCCGATAACAATTACCGGATGCTTGGTGCGGTCAATCTCATAGTGCGAAATCATCATCCTCAAATCAGTGGAAGACAAGCGGGGTGTGTCGTTGGGTACGGGTACGGTCATATTCTTATTTGATTATGTTACATCACTTCCAGATACAAAATCGCATGATCAGAATATTCAGATATCCATTTGTCCTTTTCGGTTGGAGTCGTTTTTTCGGGCCAGCCTATCAGTTGTACTTCACTGCCGGAAAAATTTTTGAACGTGAGGTGATCGGCTGCGACTACGTGGTCAAGGTTTGAATCGGGTATGGATGATTTCGATCCGTTGCTCCACGTTTCGGGATGTGATTTTGTGAGCGGTTTCATTTTAAAACGGGCCGTGCGCTTTTGCAAATGGGTGATCTCAAGCACTCCGGAAATGTCTTTCTGATAAGGGTACTTCATGCCCATCGTGTTTAGGTCGCCAAGAAAGAGGTAGTTGGCCAGTTCATTGCTGCCGCCCTTTTTTGCTGCCGCATCGAGCACTTTTTTGAATTCAAGCGCACGGGTGAGCATGTCATCGCGCAAGCCAAAACCCTTTGGATCGTTGCCGCTTTTGGTGTGAAGGAACAGGATGGGAAATTCCTTGCCGCCTTTTGTAATAGTGAGCAGCGCACCAGGCCGAAGGTGTGTGCCTCCTGATTTAAATTCTACTTTTTGTGTGAAGAATGCATTGACACCTCCGCGCACGGCTATAAGAATTTCCTGAACTTGTGGCCCTTCAGTAATGTGAAACTGATAACCGGGAAAATCGTCTTTCAGGTTTTGAAATGCCTCGCTCCCTTCTATTTCGTAAAGGGCCATTACATCGGCATCTAATTTTTTTAGCTGAGCAACAATGCGGGCAACCCTTTCCTTGTAGCTTTTAATGGTGGAAGGGGTTTTCTTGGCGGGCTCTCTAAAGTGCTCAATATTCCAGGAGAGGATGCTGAACTTTGACATAGATTAAAGAATTGGTCTTGCCTACTCTTCTTCGGATTTTCGGCTTGCTCCTTTATAGAAAATTTTTACTTTTTCCCTTCCGGTAATCAACCCCTCCCGTTTCACACATCAAATCTTGCCCTTCCTATTTTTTAAATCAATACCACTTTTGGGGTATTTTTTAGTCAAGGTCGTCAAGGCTCTCTGCCAATAATGGTGTTCTTCACCAACATGGAAACTAAAAGTTCCAGCTATTATCATTTTTCCATTCTCTTGTATTTCTATCCTTTCGTTGGTAAAGAACACCAACGAATGCGAGAGCATGATAATTTGTTAAATATCACCTTCATCACCCTGTTTAGATGATGTTAGAAAAATCTTTTATACGCATCTCGAAAAATTCCGTCTGTCCTTCGCTTTTTTTTGGAGAAGGGTATAGGACGGCACATACAGAACGCAAATCAAAAGTGTAGTTATCGTTTCACAATTTCTACTCTACGGTTTTTAGCTTTCCCATCTTCCGTTCTGTTATCAGCAACAGGTTTCTCTTGTCCCCAGCCTACACTTGAAAGCCGTGATGCGCTGACTCCTTTAGCA
>JANOQB010000545.1:0-8947 GCA_031422215.1 Cytophagales bacterium
TTGAAGTTGGTCGCCTGACCAACATTCTCTGAATATCACAATCTTGTTCATTTCGAAAAAAATTTTAGGAGATGACTATGTTGAAGTCTCTCCACGTTGCGGGTCAGGCGACCCGCAACAACTTCAATTCTCTGACCGTACTTTTCTATCAAAAAATCTACTATTGCTTTGTGCATCGCCTTTCAATCAATACGCCCTGGCAAACACAACCCTGCGCGATGAAGGCTTACCGGTGTAAATACAGGTGCCTGCCTCTTGTTTTGCATCCAACGGAATGCACCGGATGGTAGCTTTAGTTTCTTCTTTTATGGCAACTTCGGTTTCGGCCGTTCCATCCCAATGGGCTTCCACAAAACCACCTTTGTCGTCCAATACTTTTTTGAATTCCTCGTAAGAGTCAACCTGTGTGGTTTTTTCATTCTTGAATTTCAGTGCTTTCTGATAAATGTTTTCCTGGATGCTGTCGAGCAATGCAGGTATTTCGGTGGCCACGTTTTCCATCTTCATCAACTGCTTTTCTTTGGTGTCCCTGCGTGCTACTTCCACCGTTTTGTTTTCAAGGTCGCGTGGGCCAATGGCAATGCGCACGGGCACGCCTTTCAGTTCATATTCGGCAAACTTAAAACCTGGCTTGTGGGTATCGCGGTTATCAAACTTTACCGAAAAGCCTTGCTTGCGCAAAGAGGAAGCGATGGCATCAGCTTCCACAGAAATCTTATTTAGCTCCTCCTCTGTTTTGAAAATCGGCACGATCACCACGTGTATCGGTGCCAGTTTTGGCGGCAACACAAGCCCGTCATCATCGGAGTGGGCCATGATCAGAGCGCCCATCAGCCGTGTGCTCACACCCCACGAAGTGCCCCATACTAATTCCATTTTTCCTTCTTTGTTGGTGAACTGCACATTGAATGCTTTGGCAAAATTCTGCCCCAGAAAATGAGACGTCCCCGCTTGCAACGCTTTTCCATCTTGCATCATCGCTTCGATGCAATACGTGTCAACGGCTCCGGGAAAACGCTCGCCTTCCGATTTCTTTCCTTTGATTACCGGCATGGCCATAAACGATTCGGCAAACTCGGCATACACGTTCAGCATCTGCTCGGTTTCTTTGATCGCTTCGTTGGCTGTGGCGTGGGCGGTGTGGCCTTCTTGCCAAAGAAATTCTGCCGTGCGCAAAAAAAGCCGTGTGCGCATTTCCCATCGCACCACGTTGGCCCATTGGTTTATCAACAAAGGCAAATCTCTATATGATTGTATCCATTTTTTATAGGTGCTCCAGATTATGGCTTCGCTGGTGGGCCGCACCACCAGTTCTTCCTCCAGCTTCGCTGCCGGGTCCACCATTAATTTTCCGGGGTGAGCGGGGTCGTTCTTCAATCTATAATGGGTAACAATGGCGCATTCTTTGGCAAAGCCTTCCGCATTTTTTTCCTCTGCTTCAAAGAGGCTTTTGGGCACAAAGAGGGGGAAGTAGGCGTTCACATGGCCCGTGTCTTTAAACATTTTGTCCAATGCAGCCACCATTTTCTCCCAAATGCTGTAGCCATAAGGCTTTATCACCATGCAGCCGCGCACATCCGAATTTTCGGCCAGGTCGGCTTTTTTTACCAGATCGATATACCACTGCGAATAATCCTCACTTCGGCTTGTAATCTCTTTTCCCATTTGAAATCCTGTTCTAATTATTTGTAAATTTGTTAAGTCCGGCAAATATAGAATAGGATTGTGAGCCGTTGCCTTTGTTGGTTGGTAAATATTAAATGGCAATTGGCATAACTACCATAAGGAAAGAGGGATAAAATGTGTACTTTTAATGTTAACGTTGTTGAGTGAAATATCCGGGGAGCCAGGTTTTGCGTTAAACAAGGTGTAGTCTAAACGAAAAAATTATGAAAACAAGGATCGCTTTCTTCACATTGCTGGCAGTGTCGGCTGCCATGGTTGCTTCGGCACAAGTTGAGCATGACGATATGTACTTCAATTCAAAGGATCGCGCCAAGCTACAGGCCGCCAAACCGTTGATATTGAAAAGCATGGCCGCCGAGCAAGAGATTGCCCCAGCCATCAACCCGACCGATAGCTACTCGGCACGAAACGTGAACCCGGAGTATATCTCGCAAAGTAGAGTGAACCCATCGGGCAGTGCGCAATCCGATCCTTACTTCATTCCAGATTATTCGCCCGTAGCAATCAATCAAAACCTGTATACTAATTACAACAATAATTCTGCTTGGAGCAATCCTAATTTTGGGATGATGCCTGGCTTCGGCATGATGCCCCGCTTTGGAATGATGTCAGGTTTCGGAAATCCTTATGGTAACTATTATCCATCCATGTATGGATATGATCCTTATGGGTACAACGGTTTTAACAATTTTGGCTATAACAGTTTCAACAATTTCGGCTACAACAATTTCTACAATCAGGGTTGGGGCTCATCGTTCAGCTTAAGTTATGGCATGGGCTCTATGAATAATTGGGGAGGATTTGGATGTTCACCTTTCGGGAACAGTTACTATGGCATGAATTCCTTTGGCGGCTGGAACAACTTTGGTGGTGGAAATTATTATTCGCCAACCACGGTGGTCATCATCAACAACCGCGACAACAATGGCCGCGACATGGTGTATGGCAAGCGTGTTTCGCGCAGCAACGACCTTGATAACAATGTGACCACCGCAGGGCGCAGCACTGTTGCACCAACGGTAGTTGACTCTCAAGGAAGAACCCGCGGAGCCAATGGCCGCGTTGCCTCCAACGATGCAACAAATACAAACACTTACTACCAACGCGGCTGGAGGGCCAACCCTGAAACCAATTCGAGCAGCACAACAAGGACAACCTGGAGCAATTCAGGAAGGTCGTCAACAGACAGCAATAACAGCCGGAGCAATTCTTCTTTCTTCGACAACAGTTCAAATTCGAGGAGCAATTCGAACTCCAGTTTTGGAGGCAGCAACTTCAATAGTGGGGGCGGCAGCAGGAGCAGCGGTGGTGGTGGTGCTAGTGTTGGTGGTGGAGGGTCATCTTCCTCTGGAACAAGACGCGGACGGGATTAAAAAAAAGAAATCAAAAAATTTATCGGTATGAAAAACGTGGGCAACTTGCTCGTTGGGATTATCATGCTCATGCCTTTCTTGGTGGGGGCACAAAGCACCAGCGAAACAGCGTTACTTTTTAGCCGCATAAGAACGGGCGGAAGTGCCCGCATGTTGGGAATGGGCGGAGTGCAAACCAGTTTGGGCGGAGATTACAGTTCTGCATTTTCAAACCCGGCAGGCTTGGGCATGTTCAACCGTTCTGAAGTTTCCATCTCACCCGGTTTTAACACAGCCAACCTTACATCAAACTTTCTGGACAATCAGAATTCCCAGGCAAAAACCAACATTAGCATCCCCGGATTTGGGGTGGTTTTTCAAACGGAACAGAATGGAAGGCAAGGTTTTTTGAGCGGCACCTTTGCTGTTTCCTTTAATCGTACGAACAACTTCAACCAAAATCTTTCATACCTCGGCACCAACAATAAAAATTCCATCATCGATTATTTTATTGAGGATGCCACCGGTCTTGAACCAGATTCTTTTTTGGAAGGTGAGGACAACTATAATACGCCCACCGGCCTGGCCTATAACAACTATCTGATTGAAGACTCTACATTTTCAAACCCCAATGCATCCCGGTTTGACTACTTGTCTGTGATGGGACTTTTTCCCAATAACCCGAATGACATTCGCGAGGTATTTCAATCGGAAGACATAAAAACAACAGGGGCACAAAACCAATGGAGCTTTTCGTATGGCGCCAACATTTCCGACAAGATTTTTCTTGGTGCCGGTGTTGGGTTCACAGCCCTTCGGTTTAATACAAAAAAAACATTTAGAGAATCGGATTATAATTTTGTGCTCGATCCCACATTTAAACCATTGAACAGTTTAATGCTTGAAGAGGAGTTGAGCATAACTGGCTCCGGTGTCAACGCAACCTTGGGAATGATTTTCAGGCCAATCGATCGGTTTCAGGTTGGGATTTCATACGCATCGCCTACACTTTATACACTTACGGATTCTTACAATGCCACACTAAGCACACGGTGGAACAACTTCGATTACTTTGGCAACGGCAAACCGCTTGGCAACGAAACCCAAAAATCGGATGATGTGATTGCTGAATATGATTTAAGAACTCCCAGTCATTTAAACTTAGGAGGCACCGTCTTTTTTGGAAAATCTGGGTTCTTTTCTGCCGATGTGGAGATGGTGAATTATTCCGGGGCCAAATATTCTGCCAACCTAACCGATATTTCATTTGACGCGGACAATGCCAATATTAAACTTTTGTACCAGTCCACATTCAATTACCGGGCTGGCGGAGAATTTCGATACGGCAACTATCGCGCCCGTGCCGGCTTTGCTTATATGCCCGACCCGTTCCGGTCTGAACAAAATGGGGTGAGCAGAAAAATCATATCGGCATCAGGAGGTTTGGGCTACCGGATGGAAACATTTTATATTGACTTTGCTGTGGTGCTTACACAAGGCGAAACATCGTACCGGCCTTATCGGGTAAACTCTGAGTTCAGCCCGTTGGTGAAAATAAAAAACCAAAACACGATGGCGGTGGTAACATTGGGATTTCCATTCTAATACAGATTCCCCTGTCAACTACTCGTTAATTTGCCCAGCACATCTTCAACACGAATAGAATTCCCTTCAACGCGAATGGAAGCCTGGTTATAGAAGTTTATCCGCTGCGACCGCAGAAATTCAATCTGGTCTTTTAATTCATCGGGGGCAAGCCGGGCCAGCAACGGTCGCTCCTCAAGGTTGCTGCGCGAAATACGGTCTGCAATTTCGCGGGCTGGCACATCAATAAAAATGGTGCGCCCCTGATTGTTCATGAATATCATGTTATCAAAAAAAATGGGTGCGCCCCCACCTGTTGCCATCACAAATTCCTCTCTTTGCACCGAAATATTTTTAAGCATTGCCGTTTCAGTTTTTCTGAATGAAGGCTCACCAAATTTTTTAAAAATGCCTTTGATGGGCAAGTCCATGCTTCTCTCAATCTCAACATCCAGATCAATAAAAGGTATATTCAATTTTCGCGAAAGCTGCTTTCCCAAAGTAGATTTTCCGCAGCCCGGCAACCCGATCAAAAAGATTTTCATTTCAGAAGAGTAACTATCTCTATTGATGAAGGTGTGTCGTTATGATGCCAGTTGCCAAGCACTGTACCGTTACTCCATAGTGCTATGCCCGGGTTTGACCGCACTATTGTTTTCAATACCGTAGCATCGGCCCAATAGTAGGGCACTCCCAATTGTTGCTCATGGCGAAATGCCTCCATCGCTTCTGATCCCGAAGATGTAAGTATGAAGCAATCTACTCTGCCTTCCAATTGTTTTGTTAGTTCTCTTATGGATGCAATGTTTTCTGTGAAAACTTTTTGCACATCAAAAATTACAATGAGCAGCCTCGCGCCTTCAAATGTGTATTGTGTTTTGTCCTCCCCTTCGGGGCTGCTTACCGAATAGTCGGTGATTTTCGGTTTTGTTTCCTCTTCGTTCAGCACACGCGAAGAAATATATTTATAGCCATCTTGTGAAGATAAAAACCGGGTGGCGCGTTCTTGCTTTCCGTCTTTTTCAAAAAGGTATTCTATGATGGGCTGCTCAGGTGGAACCATTTGTTGTTGAATATTTTTTCCAACGCGATACGCCCGAAAGTCGATGAACGGCAAGTGATTGATCGCGTACATACCCACAAAAAAACTTACCAGCACCACGGCCAGTACTGCGGCATGGCCTTCGCGCGAACGCAAAACAGGTTTATAACTTTTTCTATACCAAAAAAGATGGAGCACGAATACCATCAGCACAATGTCTTTGGTGAACGACTCCCACGGGGTGAGTTTGATGGCATCGCCAAAACATCCGCAATCGGTAACCTTGTTGAAGTAGGCTGAATAAAAAGTGAGGAATGTGAAAAAGGTCATCATCAGCAACAGCAGCCAGGCGGTCACCTTCATCCTCCAAAAAATAAGGATGGCCACGCCCAGGGCCAATTCCAAAACGATCAGGATCATTCCAATCTCCAGCGACCAAGGAATGAAATAGTGAAAGAAGGAGCCAAAGTCTTCGGTGAAAACTTCAAAATATTCCTCTAATTTTATTTCGGTGCCTATCGGGTCGTTCAGTTTTATGAGCCCGGAAAAAATAAGGAGGCCGCCAACAAAGAACCTGGAAATTTGATCTATTATTTTTTTCATAAGGCACTGGATATTGGAAATTAGTCGTGGGTCTTGCGTGCAAATAATGCTTTGCAGGAGGCGATCACCTCTTTATATTCGTGGGCAGGTTTATCATTCATTAAGTGGTGCAAAGTAAATTAATTTCAGCCAACAAAACACTGAGGGTGCGCGACAAGCTCATGGACTTGAGCAGCCCTAAAGTAATGGGCATTCTTAACGTAACACCCGACAGCTTTTATGATGGAGGGCTCTACGTACGCGAAAGCAGCCTTTTGAAACAAGTTGAAAAAATGGTGGTTGATGGTGCCGACTTCATTGACATTGGCGGATATTCTTCGCGCCCAGGAGCGGAAGACATTTCAATAGCAGAGGAATGGAAGCGAGTTGGGCCGGCCATCCAATCCATCAAAAAAGAATTTCCATCCGTTCTGCTTTCTATTGACACCTTTCGTTCGCAGGTTGCACAAAAGGCAGTTGATGAAGGGTGCGATATGGTCAATGATATTTCGGCAGGGCAACTTGACAAGGAAATGTTCAAGACGGTGGCGGCCTTGCAGGTTCCTTACGTGATCATGCACATGCGCGGCACACCACAAACCATGACATCGTTCGCGCAGTATGAAAATCTTATAAAGGAAATCATAGACTACTTTCATGGTATTTTGTATCAGTTAAATGCATTTGGTGTAAAAGATGTTCTGGTTGACCCTGGCTTTGGGTTTGCCAAAACGGTGGATCAAAATTTTGAACTGCTCAGCCGGCTTGAGCAATTGCACATTCTCGACAAACCCATGGTGATCGGCCTTTCACGAAAGTCGATGGTGTGGAAAACGCTGAACACATCGGCAGAATTTGCACTTAATGGAACAACATCGCTCAACACCATTGCCCTGCTAAAAGGCGCAGCCATTTTGCGTGTGCATGATGTGAAGGAAGCGAAGGAAGTTATTGGGCTGTTTGAGAGACTAAAAAAAAGTAGGCAGCCCGCCTCCTGAAGCAGTGCGGAGGGCAGGTAGGCAAGACGGCAGTTTCATTATCTTTACTTAAATGATTAAATGATTTTAGTTTTCAAAATTGGTTTTCTGGAAGTAAGCTGGGTGGATTTGATCGACATCTCGCTGGTGGCAATACTGCTTTATCAAGTATATAAACTTATTCGCGGAAGCCTTGCCATGAACATCTTTCTCGGCATCCTGGCGCTGTACCTTATCTATTTGATTGTGCGAGCTGCCCAAATGGAATTGCTGGCCGGCATATTGGGCCAGTTTATGGGTGTGGGTGTGCTGGCCATGATCATTCTTTTTCAGCCAGAAATACGAAAATTTTTATTGATGATCGGTCGCACCACCGAAATCAACCGTGAGGATATTTTTAAAACCATTACCAATTGGCGGGCCCAACACCACGATGCCTTCGATGTGCACCAATTGATTGAAGCTGTGAAGACATTGAAAGCCACCCGCACGGGAGCACTCATTGTTTTTTCACGCGACATAGAACTTAAATTTTATGTGGAAACTGGGGACGCACTCGATGCGGAAGTAAGCAAGCGCCTGCTGCTTTCTATTTTCAACAAGAACAGTCCGTTGCATGATGGTGCTATCATTATTTACAAAGGGAGGATCAAAGCGGCCCGTTGCGTGTTGCCAATAAGTGAAAACGATCACCTTCCGCCTCACTTTGGTTTACGCCACCGGTCGGCCCTGGGCATGAGCGAAACCACAGACACACTCGTGCTTGCCATTTCAGAAGAGACAGGCCGTTTGATTTTGGCCCGCAACGGAAAATATTTGCGCGCCCTAAAGCTGCGCCAGGTAGAACAAAAAATAGTGGAATACCTGCACAACGAAGAGCCCAAGAACTGGGATGTAGTGCCCGAGGAGACTGAATCTTCGGAACAGGTAAAAGTGTCTTAGTGAAATTTTGAAAAAGCTGTCCAATTTCGGCCAGGGAAAGTAGAGGAAAGCCTGCCTTTGCCGCAGGCAGGCCCGAAGCGCTTGGATTTTGTGGGGGGACGGACCTGCCTACCGGACAGGCAGGCTTGGAACGCCCGCCTGACCGGACGGGCAGGGACAGCCCGGTGGCACCTCGCCAGGCCGCCAAATATTTTTTGCAAGCCAGAAGTACACAAGTTATTTTGACACTTTTCCTTAAGACTTCAATTTGAACTGAAGATTGTCTCAAATACACTAAGAAAATTATTTTTCGAACAACACCGAGTTAAGGCTGCCGTCAGCAATTGAGCCAACCGGTTTTGAATCGAGCCATGCTTTCCAATCGTTGGTGCGCGGTGTATTAGTTGGTTCTACAATGCGAATGTCTTTGTCCATGTAAATAACCGTCATCACTTTGCGTGCTTTGCCTGATACGTTCGATCCCGCGCGATGGTACGTCCAGCCACTGTGATAGCTCACTTCGCCCAAGTCAAATGGCGATTCTTGCATCGTAAATTGTGTGAGTGCTTGCGCAAGCAATGTTTCACTCTCGTCACTGATTTCTTTATCGCGGCCAATTTCCATCTGCTGGCTTGCTTCGGCAAAAGCAAGTGGCCCCATTTGCATGGGAACAGGCTGCAATGGAACCCAAACGGTAACGGTGTTTGCATTTGAAAGCGGCCAGTAAAACTGATCGGCATGCCAGGGCGTGATACCCCCAGCGGGCTCTTTGTACAATGCTTGATCGTGATAGAGGCGCACAC
>JANOQB010000546.1:0-3189 GCA_031422215.1 Cytophagales bacterium
CGAAGTAGGCGTTGAAAAAGTAATGATCTCGCTAACCCGAAACGACTACGAGCCCGACATTGTATTCTTCTCAAAAGAAAAATCAAAACTATTCACCAAAGAGCAAATGCACTTTCCCGCACCCGACTTAGTGGTGGAAATACTTTCGGATTCCACTGCAAAAAATGACCGCGATATCAAGTTTAGGGATTATGCCACCCACGGAGTAAAAGAGTATTGGATCATTGATGCCGACAAAAGCACATTGGAGCAATACATCAATACCGATAATGAATTTCAGCTTGTGCACCTTTTTACCGAAGGCGTATTAAAAACGGAAACGGTAAAGGGGTTTGAGTTGGATGTACGCGCTGTTTTTGAATAGCGCGGCCAGCTTCGTTCAAAGAAATGACATCTCAAAAAAATTATGATAAAACTTGGCCTCCCTATAAAGGTATTTTTCATCTGAAACATTCGATGGAAGAAAAAAAATCAGCGTAGAGGTTTAACTTCGCGCCATGAACCTGATCCTTTTCGATAACCCCACCATCCGCCAAAACCTGTTGCCCTTCACGTTCACCCGGCCGGTGGCCGACATACGGGTTGGCATTCTCACCGTGGCCGAAAAATGGGAAAAATTTCTTCAGACTAAGCCTTCCTTTAATACAGAGCACTATCTATCCAAGAAGTTTATAACACATTTCACTTCCGATAATCTGTGGATCAACGGTGCGGTGTGCCCCAATGCAGAATTGGTATCGGCCATTCGCACCTTAAAACCAGGCGATTGCATTACGAAAGACAAAATGATTTTGGCGGTGCGCACACCCGATCACGAAGTGCCTGAAGTGATCACTGGGAAAGTGAATGACTTTGGCTCCGCCATAACTATCATTGACCAAGTCTGGAAAATCTATCAGCACAATGGTGCACAAATAAGGGCCGATTTTGAATTGATAACGAGGGGAAGGAAATCAGTGGCCATCACCGACATTCACACAAGAGTATATTCGCCCGAAAATATTTTTATCGAAGAAGGCGCTCAGGTGAGGGCGGCTGTGCTCAATGCCGAGAATGGCCCCATCTATCTTGGTAAAAATTCTTTTGTTCACGAAGGTGCGATGATCCGCGGGCCGTTTGCGCTATGCGAAAGTTCGCACGCAAACATGGGCGCCAAAGTGCGGGGCGATACTACCGTGGGCCCGTTCTCAAAAATTGGTGGTGAGGTGAGCAACTCTGTAATTTTTGGGTGCAGCAACAAATCGCACGATGGCTTCCTGGGAAATTCGGTGGTTGGCGAATGGTGCAACATCGGTGCCGACACCAACACATCGAACCTTAAAAACAATTATGAAAACATAAAACTGTGGAACTACGGCAAGGCCGGGTTTGCTGACACGGGGCTAATGTTTTGCGGCCTCATGCTTGGCGACCATAGCAAATGCGGCATCAACACCATGTTCAATTCAGGAACGGTAGTGGGGGTCAGCTCAAGTATTTTTGGCGATGGCTATCCGCGAAATTTTATCCCTTCGTTTTCGTGGGGCGGTGCTGCCGGGTTCACAACGTATCAATTGACAAAAGCAATTGATACGGCCACCAAAGCAATGGCACGCAGGTCGCTTCCTTTAACGGAAGTGGACAAAGAAATTATGGTTCATTTATTTAATGAATCGGCACCCTTCAGAGTTTGGGAAAAGAAAGCGTGATGCTAATTTTGAATTTTAAATAACGAACCGATCCTGTGAAGTTCTCTGATATCCCTGGCCACTCTGAAATAAAAGCAACACTCATTGACTCGGTGCGCAACCAGCACATAGCCCATGCACAATTATTTTTGGGAAAGCCCGGTGCATTGAACTTGCCACTGGCACTTGCCTACACCACCTACTTGCACTGCCAAAATAAAGGCGAAACAGACTCCTGCGGCACCTGCGCTGCGTGCAGCAAAAGCCTGAAGCACATTCACCCCGACACCCACTTTGTTTTTCCGCTCAACAATGTAAAGAGCGACAAAGATGAAGATCGATTTAAAGCTGATATATTAAAAGACTGGCGCTCGTTTCTTATCGGTCAGCCCTTTGGCGATCTGAGCGATTGGATAAATGTATATGGTGGCGAGGACAAGCAGCCTTTGATTTCGCGCGAGGAAGGCCGGGAGATCATAAAAGCTCTTTCCCTGAAACCGTTCGAGAGCAACTACAAAGTGATGATCATTTGGCAACCCGAACTCATGCACTCTTCAGCTGCCAACGGGATTTTAAAAATCCTGGAGGAACCGCCCGTCAATACATTCTTTCTACTGGTGAGCAATGCAGCCGAGCGATTGATGCCTACCATCCTTTCGCGCACGCAAATGGTACAGGTGCCGCAACTCTCTGACGATTCAGTGAATGAGTTTTTGCTTCTGAAAAGTCCCGGTCTTCAGGAAGCGAAAAGACAGGCAATCATTCAATTGGCCGATGGCAATCTGAACCTTGCCATAAAACTTATTGATAGCGAAGAAGACCATTATCAAGAACGCTTTGCCGATTGGATGCGCTCTTGCTTTAAAGGAGACTATGCCAAGTTGGTAACTCACTCCGAAGAATTTCATGAACAGGACAGGCTCAACCAGCGAAATTTATTTCAGTATGGACTGAGCATGATGAGGGAAACGCTCTTGCAAATTTCCGGAGCTGGCGCAATAGGGCGGGTGAAAGCCAGTGAGGCTGAGTTTATAAAAAACTTTAGCAAATTTCTTACAGTGAATAAACTCGAAAAGATAAATAACCTGATGGGCGATGCTTGCTACCACCTGGAGCGGAACGGCAGTGCCAAAATGATTTTTCTCGATCTCTCGTTGCAAATTTCCAAAACCTTAAACCCCAAACAATAAACCTAACACTATGACAAAGCAATTTTTATTTTTGACGATTTCGTTCCTGTGCCTGATTTCGGGCTGCGCACAAAAGGACAGCAAAAAAGATCATCTTATAACCATAAAGACAAACTATGGCGATATGATTGCCATACTCTATGACGAAACCCCCAAGCACAAAGCCAACTTTATAAAATTGGCCAACCAAAAATATTTCGACAGTTTGCTGTTCCACCGCGTGATACAAGGTTTTATGATTCAAGGAGGAGATCCTGATTCAAAAAAAGCGCAACCAGGTCAGTCGTTGGGAATGGGCGGTCCCGGCTCTACGGTGGACGCTGAATTCAATC